>JAOUPA010000087.1 GCA_029880105.1 Gammaproteobacteria bacterium | reverse complement strand
TCATGACCGAAAAAGAGGCTGAAGATAAGAGTGAAGAAGAGAGTGCAAAATATTTGCAGGCTTTTGTTGAACAGCTGGATGTGGATAATGAACTGGCAGAAATTCTGGTGACAGAAGGTTTTACAACTATTGAAGAAGTAGCGTATGTACCTGAACAGGAACTGTTGGCCATCGAAGAATTTGACGAAGAGATCGTAGCGGAACTACGTAATCGTGCTCGCGATTATTTATTGACCAGGGCGATTATGGCTGAAGAGGTTCTTGAGGATAATAGACCTGCTGAAGACTTGCTCAATATGGAAGGCATGGACCAGGAAACGGCAAATCGCCTGGCAGTGATTGGTGTTTGCACAATGGAAGATCTGGCAGAGCAGTCTATTGATGAATTAATGGTGATTGATGATATGGATGAAGAACGTGCATCTGCATTAATCATGACAGCTCGCGCACCCTGGTTTGCAGCCGAGGAATAATAAATACTGAGGCAAATATGGCAGAAGTAACAGTAAAGCAACTCGCAGATGTCGTTGGAACTTCGGTTGAACGACTTCTTGATCAAATTAAAGAGGCAGGTCTAAAAGCGGATAGTGCCGATGCCTTGATTTCAGATCAGGATAAACTGCAATTGCTGGATTATTTACGTGGTCAACATGGCAAGAGTGCCGTTGGAACGGACGATAAACCACGCAAAATAACCCTGAAACGTAAATCGGTGACCGAGCTAAAAGCTAGTAGTGGTGCCAGTCGTGGAAAAACCGTTGCAATTGAAGTTAGAAAAAAACGTACGATTAGTAAACCCAGTATTGTAGGTGCTGTTACTGAGGCACCCGTCGAGGCATCAAAGCCGAAAGAACTTGAGGAGCTGGAAAAATTACGTGCTGATCAGGCGCAACGCGAGTTGGAGCGTGAGCGTGAGCAGGAAAAAATTCGTGCGCGTACTGAAAAGCTGAAGCAGGAAAGCGAAGAAGATAAAGCCAAGATTGAAGCGGCAAAACAGAAAGCTGAGGCTGAAGCTGAAGCAGGAATAGAAGCCGAAGATGAAGCTGAACCAGTGGTTGTAAGATCGCAGCCTAAATCCAAGCCCAAGCCAGAAAAAGCAGCCAAAGCAGTTGTGGCTACGCCTGATATTATTCAGGCAGAAGATGCCAGACGTGATAAGGGCGGTAGAAAGGCACCTAAACACGAAAAAACCCTGTATGGTCGCTCCGAGTTACATGTCGCCTCAGAGCTAAGCGGTAAGCGTAAGAAAAAGAAAGGTAAGATGCTGCCACAAAAAGTGGTTGCAGAGACCCGTCATGGTTTTGAGAAGCCTGTAGAGCCCGTGACTCACGAGGTTAGCATTCCGGAAGTTATCACGGTTGATGAATTAGCCAAACGCATGTCCATGAAGGCAGCTGAGCTGATCAAGGCGCTGATGAAAATGGGTGTAATGGCGACAATTAATCAGGTGATTGATCAGGATACAGCTGCGCTGGTGGTTGAGGAGCTAGGTCATAAGGCTATTATGATCAATGAGGATGATCGAGAGAATGAGTTGCTGTCCAGGGATAATACCCAGTTTGAAGAGCGTCCCAGGGCGCCTGTTGTGACCATCATGGGTCACGTAGACCATGGTAAGACATCATTACTGGATTACATCCGAGTATCAAAAATCGCTACTGGTGAGGCCGGTGGTATTACCCAGCATATTGGCGCCTATCACGTAGAAACCGATAAGGGCATGATCACCTTCCTCGATACACCTGGGCATGCGGCCTTTACCAGTATGCGTGAACGTGGTGCCAACGCAACCGATATTGTTATTCTGGTTGTCGCAGCAGATGATGGTGTGATGCCGCAAACGATTGAGGCGATACAGCATGCCAAGGCAGCGGAAGTACCCATTATCGTTGCCGTGAATAAAATAGATAAAGAAGATGCCGACCCTGAGCGTGTCAAAAATGAGCTTGGTAATTATTCGGTTATTCCAGAAGAGTGGGGCGGTGAGAATATTTTTGTCAATGTTTCAGCTAAAACAGGTCAGGGTATCGATACGTTACTAGATTCTATTCTGTTACAGGCGGAATTAATGGAATTGAAGGCCCACTCAGAAGGCCTGGCATCAGGTGCAGTGCTTGAAGCCAGCTTGGACAAGGGGCGTGGTGTTACTACTACTGTGCTTGTGCAGCAGGGTACACTGAGAAAAGGCGATATCATTCTTGCCGGTGAGGAATTCGGTCGGGTTCGTGCCATGTTCAATGAGCACGGCAAGGAAGTTGAAACTGCAGGCCCTTCTATTCCGGTGGCGGTTATTGGTTTGTCAAAAACGCCGAGTGCTGGTGATGAGGTGTTAGCAGTTGAAGACGAGCGTACTGCGCGCGAAGTAACCAGTAAGCGTCGTCAGAAGGCACGCGATATGCGTCTGGCTGGCCAGCAGCAGGCCAAACTTGATTCGTTGTTTGACCAGATGAAGGCAGGCGAAGTCAAAAAACTGAACATTCTGTTGAAGGCGGATGTACAGGGAACGCTGGAAGCAATTAGTGATTCTTTGAAAAAGTTGGCTGCCGATAATGAAGAAGTTGATGTAGCCATTGTCGGCTCAGGTGTTGGTGGTATTAACGAGACCGATATCAGTCTGGCAGCGGCATCGAATGCCATCGTGCTTGGTTTTAATGTTCGTGCTGACGCAACGGCACGAGCTGCAGCCGCAGAGCGTGGTGTCGATCTCAATTATTACAGCGTTATCTATGAGCTGATTGAGGAAGTTAAGCAGGCACTAATAGGCATGTTAAAACCAGAATATCGTGAGCATATTATTGGTATGGCCAAAGTGCAGGAAGTTTTCCGTTCACAGCAACTGGGCCAGGTAGCTGGCTCTATCGTAACTGAAGGCGTGGTTAAACGTTCACGGCCGATTCGCGTACTGCGTAACGATGTGGTTATTTTCGAGGGTGAGCTTGAATCACTGCGTCGCTTCAAAGACGATGTTGAAGAGGTAAAGAGTGGTACCGAGTGTGGTATTGCGGTGAAGAATTACAACGATGTCAAGCCTGGCGATCAGATTGAAGTATTTGAACGCGTCCAGGTTGAACGTACGCTTTAAGATCGTATTTGAATGCCAAGAGAATTTTCCCGTAGCCAACGCATGGCGGAGCAGATTCGTCGTGATCTGGCTGATATCGTTCGTGATGAATTAAAGGATCCCCGTATGGGTTTTGTTTCATTCACCGAGGTGAAGTTGAGCCGTGATCTCAGCAATGCGGTGATTTACTGTTCGGTGATCGAAGAAGATAAGCGGCAGGAAACCCTGGAGACACTGAATCGTGCTGCAGGTTTTCTGCGTAGTCAGCTTGCTGCCGTTATGCGTACACGTATCGTTCCAGTGTTGAAGTTTATTATCGATGACAGCGTTGCTCGTGGCGCAGCTATGGAAGACCTGATCCGCAGGGCTATTGGCGAAGATGAAGCAAAATCGGCCGATGCAGAAAACGGTAGCGAAGAATAAATAAGGCTTAATGAATCATGGCTAGGCGTAATCGCAAAGGGCGTCCGGTAAACGGCGTACTGTTGCTGGATAAACCATTGGGCATTAGCTCGAACAAGGCGTTGCAGCAGGTTAAAAATATTTACTCTGCTACCAAGGCTGGTCACACCGGGAGTCTTGATCCACTAGCGACCGGTATGTTGCCCATCTGCTTTGGTGAGGCGACCAAGATTTCGGCCTTTCTGCTTGATGCCGACAAACGTTATCGTTTTACCTGCCAGTTGGGTATAACCACTACTACCGGCGATGCTGAAGGTGAGGTTCTGGAGTCCCGGGATGCTTCGGCGATTAAACAGGCCGATATCGAATATGTGCTGCCCGATTTTATTGGTGACATTATCCAGGTGCCACCGATGTACTCTGCGTTAAAGCACAATGGCCAGCGTCTGTACAAACTGGCCAGAGAAGGTATCGAGGTAGAACGCAAGGCGCGTACTATTACCATCTACGATATTGTGCTGCATTCTTTCGAAGGTGATCTGCTTGATCTTGAAGTTTCGTGTTCCAAGGGTACCTATGTACGTACCCTGGCCGAAGACATTGGTGAAGTTTTAGGCTGTGGCGCACATATTACGAAATTGAGGCGTTTAAGTGTCGGACCCTATCAGGGTGAGATGATTACCGCCGAGCAGCTGTATGAGTTGGCCAGGCAGGGCAACGATGCGCTGGATAAGATTTTGCTGCCCATTGAAAGTGGTGTGGCGGACTGGCCGGATGTGCGCCTGGGCGCGGATGCGGCATTTTATATAGGGCAAGGGCAAGCTGTTCTGGTGCCTAATGCACCTACTGAGGGCTGGGTCAGAATATATGATCAGCAAAAATTTATTGGTGTCGGTGAAATTCAGGATGATGGCCGGGTAGCACCAAGAAGAATGATTCAGGCCTCGGCCTGATTGACCGGGAATCTATTGCAACACGGTGCTTTTGCACTGGCTTAATAAGTGATAAAATCCCCCACCTTTTAGCGACTGCAAGTACAGTTTTTTGGAGACAATATGGCATTATCAACGGCAGAAAAAGCCGAGGTTGTTGGAAAATTTCAACAAAATCAAGGCGATACTGGTTCACCTGAGGTTCAGGTTGCGTTATTAACAACGCGCATTGTTCAGTTGACCGAGCACTTTAAAGTGCACGCACACGACCATCATTCACGTCGTGGCCTGTTAAAAATGGTTAATCAGCGTCGTAAATTGCTGGATTACCTCAAGCGTAAAAATCAGCAGCGTTATACAGATCTGATTTCAAGCCTGGGCTTGCGTCGATAAAAACAGACAGAAATACCGGAATCTGATAGCAGCGGTGAGGCTGAACGGTCGAACCATAACCTTAAGCATTGGGAAATAAAAAAGTGATACCAACACCTATCAAGAAAGAATTTAAATACGGTGAGCAAACAGTAACCCTGGAAACAGGTGAAATTGCACGTCAGGCAACATCAGCAGTGATGGTTCGTATCGCTGATACAGTCGTCTTTGTAACAGCAGTTGTGATGAAGGAATCCGATCCTTCCAAGGACTTTTTCCCAATGACCGTTAATTACCAGGAGCGTACTTACGCCGCTGGTAAAATTCCCGGTGGTTTCTTTAGACGTGAAGGTCGTCCTACAGAGGCAGAGACATTAACCTGCCGTCTTATCGACCGCCCTATTCGCCCATTATTCCCCAAGGGTTTCACTAACGACACACAGATAGTCGCTACTGTTGTGTCTATATGTGACGAAGCAGATCCAGAAATCGCTGCTATCATTGGCGCCTCTGCTGCCATGTCACTTACCGGTGCGCCTTTTGCCGGCCCTCTGGGTGCTGCACGTGTGGGTTACAAAGATGGTCAGTATTTATTGAACCCTTCAAAAGCTGCGCTGGCTACATCTGATCTTGATCTGGTGGTCGCCGGTACCAATGAAGCGGTATTGATGGTTGAGTCTGAAGCCAAAATGCTGACAGAAGAAGTTATGCTTGGTGCCGTAATGTTTGGCCATGAGCAGATGCAGTCTGTGATTAATGCTATCAACGAATTTAAGGCTGAAGTTGGCGTGGTTGACTGGAACTGGGCTGCACCCGTAGCTGATGATGCACTGGTTGCCAAGGTCGCTGAAACTTCGACTGCAGCAATTACTGATGCCTACCAGATCGCCGATAAATTGCAGCGTCAGGACGCAGTTAAGGCTGCACGTAATGCTGCTGTTGAGGCACTGGCTGCTGCTGAAGGTGAAGAAGGCTGGAGTGGTGCAGATGTTGCCGAAGCCTTTGGCAAGTTAGAGAAGAAAATTGTACGTGGACGTATTATTTCTGGTGAAAAACGTATCGATGGTCGTACTACTAGCGATGTTCGTCCGATTACTGTACGTACAGGTGTTTTACCTCGTACCCATGGTTCGGCACTGTTCACACGTGGTGAAACTCAGGCGCTGGCAATTACGACATTGGGTACTGCACGTGATGCACAGATTATTGATGCGCTGGATGGTTCATACCGTGAACACTTCATGATGCACTATAACTTCCCTCCATACTGTGTGGGTGAAACCGGCATGGTAGGTAGCCCAAAACGTCGTGAGATCGGTCACGGTCGTCTGGCTAAACGCGGTGTTCTTGGTGTAATGCCTTCAGAAGAAGAATTCCCCTATACCATTCGCGTTGTATCTGAAATTACAGAATCGAATGGCTCAAGTTCAATGGCATCGGTTTGTGGTGCAAGTCTGTCGTTGATGGATGCGGGTGTGCCTATCAAGGCGCCAGTTGCGGGTATCGCTATGGGCCTGATTAAAGAAGGTGACAACTTTGCGGTACTGTCAGATATTCTGGGCGATGAAGATCACCTTGGCGACATGGACTTCAAGGTAGCAGGTACGACAGATGGTGTTTGTGCATTGCAGATGGATATCAAGATTACTGGTATTACCCGTGAGATCATGGATAAGGCACTGACTCAGGCGAAGCAGGGTCGTAACTTTATTCTGGGTGAAATGGCCAAAGTTATTTCTGAAACCAATAAGGAAATGTCACAGTATGCGCCTCGTTACCTGAACATCAAGATCAACCCTGATAAGATTCGTGATGTTATCGGTAAGGGTGGTGCGATGATTCGATCACTGACGGAAGAGACTGGTGCTACCATTGATATCGATGACGAAGGTAATGTTAAAATTGCCTCAAACGACCTTGCTGCCGCTGAAGAGGCAAGAATGCGTATTGAGCAGATCACTTCTGATGCCGAAGTCGGTGGCGTTTACAACGGTACCGTAAAGAAGATTATGGATTTCGGTGCTTTCGTGGAAATTTTACCTGGCAAAGATGGCCTGGTTCATATTTCACAAATCTGTGAAGACCGCGTAGAGAAAGTCAGTGACAAACTGGCTGAAGGCGATAGTGTTAGGGTTAAAGTATTAGAAATCGATCGTCAGGGACGTATTCGCCTGAGCATGAAATCGATTGACGAATAATTACTCTCGATCGGTGATGCAAAAAAAGGGGCCTGAAGGCTCCTTTTTTGTTGATATAAAAAAAATAATCATGATAAATAAGATTTCACTGAATTTTCATGGATTTGGACTACAATCCATGGAAAAAGTAACAATGTACTGGAGACATAATCGTGGAAACTAGAAATATACAGGGCATCATAATCAGTTTTCTGTTGGTAGCCGGCCTATCAGCCTGTTCAACATCTTCATCATATAGCGGCGGTGATTCCCCCTGGAAGGCAAAGCGCGATGCAGAGCGTGCTAATGCTCCTACTGAAGAATTTGTTGAAGTGGGCCTGGATCAAGCGGTAGAGGTTAATGCCATGGAAGAGATGCCTGTGGCTGAAGAGGCGATGGCTAGACCAGGAATGGTAGAAGCGGATGTAATGCAGCCAGAATTAGAAACAGTTGCTGATTTTAATCCAGAGCCTGTTCCAGTAGAAACTATGTCTACCCTTGAAAGGCTGGAGCTAGAAGCAGCAGCACCTCAACAAGCACCAATGGAAATGATAGAAGAAGTGGTTCCTGTATCAGCAGGCTCAGATATCATGAGTGCCCCATCAGGTGCCTATGCAGTTCAGGTGTTTGCTGGACGTAGAATCTCTAATGTAAAACGCTACCAGGAAACACATGGTTTGAGTGCCATGCAGATAGTGGCTACCGATCATGGTGGCGAGACTATACATGTGCTGGTTGGTATTTACGCTGATCGTAGTTCTGCACGCCAGGCGGCTGAAGATATTGAAGCAAGCACTGGTTCCAGACCATGGGTGCGCTCTGTGGCTGGTCTGAAGAGTATGGCTGTTCAATAAGTTGAAAATAACCAGAAAAAGCCAGTCCATACAGGGCTGGCTTTTTTTTGTCCAGATTTAATTAAAATCCACCTGGATTTGCCAGCTTATGAGTAAACTTGCTGGTTAATATGTCCCAAAAACCTTATCATCTACAGACAAAATTTTACTAGAAAATCAAAAAGGTAAGCCCCAGATGTCCAGAGTTGTTTTTAGCCTGCTTCGATATGCATTGACAGCTATGTCACTGTTGGCACTGGTTTCATGCGGGTCACTAATTTCTTCTGCAAAAAAAGAATTCGCTGAAGATTTATCAGCAACAATTCTCTCTTATGATGAGCCTGAAACAATCAGGCAGGCCCTGCCAACCTATCTTGTACTGGTGAGTAGCCTGATTCGAAGTGAT
>JAOUPA010000086.1 GCA_029880105.1 Gammaproteobacteria bacterium | reverse complement strand
ATGACGTCAGGATTTTCTGATGCATCAGTGGTTTCGCAGTAAACAGCAGTAATCGGTGGTCGATAGGCAAGAAATGCAGCGACTACGGCCAGTGCAGCAAAAATCAGAAGGCCATTGCGGCGTTTGTTTTTTGCTGGCGGCTGGGTATTTTCTTCAGGTGCCTGTTCGTTCATCGTGGTCATAATAACAGTAATGGTATAACTTTAGTCTTCGCTATCTTTATTGCGCTGACCAAAGTTAATGCCAACAGAAAGACGATCCTGTCCGCTTAGGTTTTTTGTGACTTCATGTACTATGTTGGGTTTGAAGAAAATAAAGCTGCCTTCACTCGGTGTGATTTTTAAAGGGGCATCTTTGGCCTGCAGGATAATATCGCCAGAATTTTTTGGTACGCTAATGTAGTAAGCGGCAGAGAGTAGTTCGTCATCGTCATCATGACGATGTGCAGTAGTGACAGCACCTGAGGGCATGTAATTAAACCAGAAGCCCATGTCGATGTGTTCGGTGCCAAGAATCTGGTTGGCAAAGTTTTTTGCTTCATTTTTTAACAGGGATAGTTCTGCAATATGCTGTTCATCCAGATAGATGTTTTCGTAGCGGCTATTGAACAGGTGCGTGCGCTTTATATCGTCGCGCTGGTAGTTTTCCAGAAAACGTTTTAGTAGTGTGTTATTTAGCATTGCCAGTGTTTCTGAGTGTACGCTATAAATCTCAGCATCAGGATGAAGTCTTTTTATCTGTGCGTTCATATTTTTCAGTGGTGGTGTGAATGATCAGTGTGATTCATGTGCTGGCTATGGTCACTGTTCTGATTGGTAGTGCCGTCCTGAGTTCCGTGATTATGTTGATGTTCCATTGGGATAAACAGCGTGGCCACCGCCATTATTATAATGAGTATGCCTGCTACTGAACGAATCTTTGGATTGCGGGCGAACTGCATCAACTGCGATGCCATAAAGCCTGCAGCGAGCAGGGTAGGGACTGTGCCCAGGCCAAAGGCCAGCATCAGCAGCGCGCCCTGGATAGCATTGCTAGTGCTCAGCGCCCAGATCAGCACGAAGTAAACCATACCGCAGGGTAGCCAGCCCCAGATGAGGCCATAGGCCACGGCCTTCAGTGGATTGGAGACAGGCAGGAACTTACGTCCAATTGGCTCCAGTCTTTTCCATACAGGCATACCGATTCTTTCTACACGGGCGAGTTGTGGTAACCAGCCAGAGAGGTACAGGCCAACGGCAATCATCATGCCGAGGCCGATGTATTGGAGGATATGATGGCCCTGCTCGAAGCCTGTAGAGGCCATGGCACTGGCGCCGATTGCACCGGCGATAAGCCCGGCGAGGCCGTAACTGATAATACGGCCAGCGTTATAGGTGGCAACGAAAAACAATAAGTTTATTTTATTGTCGCGAATACTGGTGGGCAGTCCAAGGCTGAGTGCACCAATGATGCCGCCACACATGCCGACGCAGTGCAGGGTGGTAAACAGGCCTAAAATAAATGCTGAAGTCAGGGTTGCTGGAGAATCCATAAAATATCTGAAGTGAATGATTTGATTGCAGCAGAATTTTACGCGATTTTAAAATTCAGGTAATTGATCTGGATATTGATTGGCAATGGTTACAGCGTCTCGAGTAATTGTTCAATCAGGCTGCGGTGTTCACCATGTACTGGGTAAACAGCATAGGCCTTTAGCGGAATTTCGGGTGCATCTTCAACTTTAAAGAGTTTTCCCTGTTTAATTTTTCTTTTGACCATGGATTTGGGCAGATAGGCCGCACCACCGCAGTTTTCAATTAGTCCCAGTGCGATGCTGCCGACATTAACACGAACCGCTGCGATCGGTCGTTGTGGAAAATGTTCTTCATGCAGGCTGGAAAAATGGGTTCCCCAGTCTACGCGGATATAACCTTCGGCGAGGGCCTCATCGACATCAATGTTCTCTTCTTCGCTGACCATAACCAGTGGTACATCGCCGATTTCCTGAATTACCATATCGCGTAGTTGAGGTGGTTCATAGATAAAACCAAGGTCAATCGCGCCCTGTTCCAGTTTTTGTGAAATACGTTTGGATGTGCTGGATTCTGCGCGCAGGCCTATAAGCGGGGCGTTGCAGTGGATATTATTGAGCCAGGCCTGCAGGCGAATTTCCCACAGACTGTTTACCCCGGCCACAGTCAGGCGTTTGTCGATCTGTTCGCTGAGGGCGATATCTTCGTGGGCACGCTCCCAGGAACCGATAATAAAGCGGGCATGGCGCTCAAAGCGCTCACCAGCTGGGGTCAGGCTGACTTTCTGGCGGTCGCGGCGGAACAGTGGCAGGCCTAGGGTCTGTTCTAGCTGGCGGACACGGGCACTGATTGCAGAAGGTGAAATGCAGAGATTATCTGCAGCCTTGCGAAAATTACGCATACGCTCAACTTCGAGAAAGGTTTTTAGATTATCGATATCCATGGGGTACTCCTCAGTACTGCTGTGCTAAATTTTTGCATATATTGCCCATTTTATTTCGCTATTCAGTATAACCTGAGTTGCATAGAATTGCGCGCTGCGAAAAATTTGAGCCTTTTGATTAACCAATTTAAATACCGAGTTGTTATGCCTGAAGAAAAAAAACCATTACCGATGAAAAAAATTATTGCTGGCGTCATTTTTGCGGTGCTTGCCCTCTGGCTGTCTACAGTAACACCTACGATTGAAATCGCCTGGGTGAGCGCAGTTCTGGTGTTGACTATATATCTATTTGCCTTTGAAGTAGTCGGTGTCGATGTCGCTGCGGTAAGTATCATGGTGTTGCTTGGCCTGACCACGTTACTGGCTCCGATAATGGGGCTTGAGCAGGGGCTGGTCGATACCCAGAAAATTTTTAATGGCTTCTCCAGTAATGCGGTAATGTCGATTATTGCGGTGATGATTATCGGTGCCGGTCTGGATAAGACTGGCCTGATGACCACGGTAGCTGCATTTATTCTCAAGATTGGCGGCAAGACCGAGGCGCGAATTATCCCTATCATCTCAGGTACGGTTGGTTTTATCTCTTCTTTTATGCAGAACGTGGGTGCTGCTGCGTTATTTTTGCCTGTCGTCAGCCGAATTTCAGCGCGTTCAGGCTTGCCGATGTCACGCCTTCTGATGCCAATGGGGTTCTGTGCCATTCTGGGTGGTACAGTGACTATGGTGGGATCATCACCACTGATTTTGCTCAATGACCTGATTCTGACCTCCAACCATGCCTTGCCTGCGGAGCACCAGATGGAAACCTGGGGATTATTTTCCGTAACACCTATTGGTCTGGCGTTGGTGGCGACTGGTATTGTCTATTTCGTATTTATGGGTCGCTACGTGTTACCCAAAACCGATGCTGAAAAAGGCACCAAGGGTGGCGATACGCTCAATTATTTTAAGAAAGTCTATGGTATCGATTACGATTTGTTCGAAGTGACGGTGCCTAAAGAAAGTAGCCTTGTCGGCATCAGTCTGAATGATATCGAGCACGATGAGCGTATTCGTATCGTTGCTGTTCGTAATGGCGCGGATGATTTACGTGTGGGCGCCGGCGGTATAGATCGTGATACAGGAATCCAGGAAAACTGCGTGATTGGTGTTCTGGCCTCTCCACAGAATCTACTAAAGTTCACTGAAAAATATGGTCTCGAATTACACAGTGAACTCAGTACCTTTGCTGATTCACTGTCATCAGCTAAGTCGGGTATTGCCGATATCGTTGTTCCACCCGGTTCGACGTTGATTGGTAAGAGTGCAAGGGACTTATGGATGCGCAAAACTTATGGTATTGCACTGATTGCACTGCATCGCGATGGTGAAACACTGGTTGAAGGTGATGATATTCGAAATATGCCATTTGAGGCGGGTGACACCATGGTTGTACACACCAGCTGGCCTGCTTTGGCGCGCCTGGAAAAAGATCCTAATTTTGTTGTCGTGACTACTGAGTATCCGCATGAAGAAGTGCGCCCACATAAAGTAGGATGGGCAGGTTTTTTCTTTGCTGTTGCCCTGTCAATGGTACTGTTTTCTGATTTGAGATTATCGGTGGCGTTGTTGACGGGGGCGGTTGGTATGGTGCTCTCTGGTGTATTGAAAATTGATGAAGCCTATACAGCGGTTTCATGGAAAACGGTATTCCTGTTAGCGAGCCTAATTCCACTTGGTCTGGCTGTTGAAACATCAGGCACTGCACGCTGGATTGCAGAACAAACCTTATCGGTGGTCGGTGATATGCCGATCTGGGTGATTCAGGCATCAGTGGCTATGCTGGCTACCTTCTTTACCCTGGTTATGTCAAACGTTGGTGCAACTGTGTTACTGGTGCCTCTGGCTGTGAACATTGCCATCGGTGTTGGCGCCAATCCAGCGATTTTCGCCCTGACCGTGGCTATAGCAACTTCAAATTCATTCCTGATACCTACGCATCAGGTGAATGCATTGATTATGGGCCCCGGAGGTTATAGAGTGCCAGACTTCATGAAGGCGGGCGGCATCATGACGGTATTATTTTTGACCGTGATGATGATAATGATGAACCTGATTTTCTAATTTATAGATTTCCTGGAATAATTTTATGTTTAATATTTTGAATAATGCAAGGCTACAAAAGACAGCCCTGATGTTAGCGGCGCTATTATTGCCCAGTCTTGTGCTGGCCAGTGCGCCTACAGAGGCCACCGAGGCAACGCGCCTTGATCTGACCAATAGTGGTATCGGTTTCTTCGCCATCGTCATCTTTGTCTTTGCGTACGCGCTGGTGATTGGGGAAGAATTCTTGCACCTGCGTAAATCCAAGCCGGTTATCATTGCCGCTGGCCTGATTTGGGGTACGATCGGCTGGGTCTATACACAGCATGGCATGCCCGAGCTGGCCGAGCACGCGGTACGTCACAACCTGCTCGAATATGCGGAGCTCATGCTGTTCCTACTGGTAGCGATGACCTATATCAATGCGATGGAAGAGCGCCGAGTATTTGATGCGCTACGTGCGTGGTTGATCTCCAAGGGTTTTGGTTTCCGTAAATTATTCTGGATGACCGGTACGCTGGCATTCTTTATTTCACCGATTGCCGATAACTTAACAACGGCCTTGCTGATGTGTGCTGTAGTGCTGGCCGTCGGCGGTAGCAATACCAGGTTCGTTACGCTGGCCTGTATCAATATCGTCGTTGGCGCCAATGCCGGTGGTGCCTTCTCACCTTTTGGTGATATCACTACGCTGATGGTCTGGCAAAAGGGGATGGTTGATTTTGCTACCTTCTTTGCACTGTTTGTGCCATCTGTTGTCAACTTTGTTGTACCTGCGGCCATTATGCACTTTGCCGTGCCCGATGAGCAGCCACATGGCTCCGATGAGGCGGTTTACACCTATCGTGGTGCCAAGCGCATCATTGCACTGTTCCTGCTGACTATCGTCACTGCTGTGAGCTTCCATAACTTTCTTGGGTTGCCACCCGTTATTGGCATGCTGACTGGCCTGGGATATCTGCAGTTTTTTGGCTATTTCCTAAAGAGGACACATAGCCGTTGTATTGCCCAGCGTTGCAGTAATGAAGAGGAAGAGGCGCAGATCGGTGATGTGGTTGCCTTTGATGTCTTTAGCAAGATTGCACGTGCCGAGTGGGATACCCTGTTCTTCTTCTACGGCGTTGTGCTCTGTGTCGGCGGCCTCGGCTTCCTTGGTTACCTGTCGCTGGTCTCTGAAATCATGTACACCGAGTGGGGCGCAACCAATGCCAATATTGCCGTCGGTATCCTCTCTGCCATCGTTGATAACATCCCGGTGATGTTTGCCGTGCTGACCATGGAGCCGCACATGTCGACCGGGCAGTGGCTGCTGGTCACCATGACCGCGGGTGTTGGCGGTTCGCTACTGTCGATCGGTTCAGCGGCGGGCGTTGCCCTGATGGGCCAGGCGCAGGGTAAATATACCTTCTTTGGTCACCTGAAATGGACGCCGGTCATTGCGCTCGGTTATGCCGCGAGTATTGCCGTGCACATGTGGTGGAACGAAAGTTATTTTACTTAATGACTAAGTAATAATAGTTGTTGTTGAAAAAGCAGGACGGTCAACCTTCCTGCTTTTTTATTTTATCTTGAAAATACCTGGTGCCTGAAGAAATGAGGCTTACATCCTGTAAGTTTTCCTAACTTTCAGTCAGCACAAATTACACGATTTCTGCCTTCACTCTTGGCCTGGTACACCGCCCTGTCTGCGCTTTCAATCAGTTCTCTTTCAGATGCCCCGTTTTTCGGGTGGCATGCTATACCAATGCTGACCGTGACACGAACAGGTACATCATCGACCTCACCAAAATTGGCGCCTTCAATCAGTTTTCTAATGCGTTCCGCCAATACATATGCGCCTTCTCTGTCTACCTCATACAGTATCAATACAAATTCTTCACCGCCATAACGTGCGAACTGATCAATCTCACGAATGGTGCCCATGACCAGTTTGGCAAATATTTGCAATACATGGTCGCCGGTCAAATGGCCGTGGTTATCATTGATCTCTTTGAAATGGTCGATGTCAATAAAAATCAGAGACAGGTTGCGATCAAATCGGGCAGCACGGTTAAGTTCAATGGGAAATAGGCGATCAAATTCACGGCGATTTAATATTCCAGTTAAGCCATCCTGTCGTGATAATATCTCCAGCTTATTCTGCGCCTGTTCAAGGTGCATTGTCATCTCATCAAAAGACTGTGCCAACTCACCAATTTCATCCTGACGCGCCCACGATAAGCAGGAACTGTAGTCGCCCTTTCCGACTCGGTTGGCCGCATTTTTTAAACAGCAAATTGGATTTACGATGGCGTTCGCCATATTCCTGTTAAGCCACAGGATAAACAGTGCACTCATTGAGGTGCCGCCAGTGATCAGGATAATCAAGATGTTGCTTAAATACGCTGCATCCTCACTCTCTTCAGCTATTTCCAGTGTGACAATGTTAAACATCTTCTGCAGGACTGATATTGCCTGAACACTTAATGCGTCTAGCAATTCCATTTCTTTCGCCAATGTTCTGTTTCCAACTGGATTTGTTATTGCCAGAATGCTGAGTGCTTTTTGGTCAATCTGTCCCCAGAGTTCGTTAAATTGCTCTACTAAAGCAATCTCATCCGGATGCTCTGCCATAACTTTGAGCATGGTATTGATGGTCATGGTGATTTCGCTGGCTATTGCGGCATAGTTTTCATGCTCTATCACTTCACCGTGGATCAGGTAATCATTGGACGCCATCACCGCTATGTGCATTGCATGCTGTAATTGCCTAATATTGGTCAACTCAAGTGAACTATGCTCACTGACATTATTAAGATGTGTAATAGTGCGATCAAACACTAAATACTGAACGGCTATCAGAATTGCCAGTGGTATCAGCATCAGTATGGTAGTCAGTATAAATCGATGACGTAGGGAGTGCTTGTATTCGAAAAGCTGTTTCATTATTGCCGACTGTCTCTCTTTAAGTAGTCAGGATCTTATAAGATGTATTTGTCGGCAGCCGTGCCAAATAAGTAGCCCTTGTATTTGATCTTTAATATATACCATTGTATTTATAAGTATATAGTAAAAAATCAAATTTAAGCTGTCAGAGGTAGATTGTGGCCGATTTCAGATGGTGTGGTATATGTAGAAGCATGTTGTTATCTGGTGAAAAAATAGTTAATTACATTGCCTTTTTGGTAAATACTTATAGCAAAAAACATCAAGCGAGATGGAGAATTGTGCGGTTTGTCGAGCAAAAAACTGAGGCAAGCTCTGAATGGGCAGGTTGTTTGGGTCGCATTATTGTTTCGTACAAACAGATAACTCTCCAGCAGGTGCAACAAAAAGTTATGGTGTACTAGTGTGATTCGTAAACAGGCGAGTTTTAATCAACCAGCGTGGCCCACATATCGTGCTCATCGGTGTTATCGATGTGTACCCAGACCCGATCACCCGGCTGCAGATCGTGTGCTTCCAGAATATAGACCAGGCCATCGATATCTGGGGCATCAGCCATGCTGCGTGCAATCGCACCGGACTCGCCAACCTCATCAATGAGCACCTGAATTTCTTTTCCAATATTTCGTTTCAGGCGTTCGGCGCTAATCTCGATCTGTTTCTCCATAAAGCGTGCAAGGCGTTCCTGTTTGACCTCTTCGGGAACCGGTTCGCCGAGTTCGTTGGCCGCGGCACCTTCCACCGGTGAGTAGGC
>JAOUPA010000085.1 GCA_029880105.1 Gammaproteobacteria bacterium | reverse complement strand
CCGCTAATGAAGCCTGACGTGTTGCAGGGCTCTTCGCATCAGCATTAACCTGAGCAATGAATGCAGCAGATTTAGCTGCCCAGTCAGCAGGCAGGTCGCCAGCCATACGGCGCTCGTATTCTGCAGCCAGCTCAGGGTATGCTGCTTTATATGCTGCAAATTTTTCATTCCATGCAGCTTCAGCCTTGGCACCTTTTTCTTTCGCGCTCCAGCCGGCATAAATGTCAGCAGGCACTTCAAATGCATCATGATCCCAACCCAGAGCTGCTTTAGTCAGGTTAATTTCTTCCTGACCTAATGGCGCACCGTGACAGGCATGTGAACCCGCCTTGTTAGGCGAGCCAAAACCAATCGTAGTCTTGCAGCAGATCATGGTAGGTTTATCGGTCATCGCCTTAGCCATTTCAATGGCTTTAGCAATAGCTTCAGGATCATGGCCATCGACATTTGGAATCACATGCCAACCATAGGCCTCAAAACGTTTAGGCGTATTATCTGTGAACCAACCTTCAACGTGACCGTCAATAGAAATGCCATTGTCATCCCAGAAAGCAATCAGCTTGCCCAAACCCAGGGTGCCAGCCAGTGAGCAGGCCTCATGAGAAATACCTTCCATCAAACAGCCATCACCCAGGAATACATAAGTGTGGTGATCAACGATGTTGTGGCCTTTCTGGTTAAACTGTGAAGCCAGTGCTTTTTCAGCAATTGCCATACCGACGCCGTTGGTAATACCCTGACCCAGAGGACCAGTAGTCGTTTCAACACCTGGCGCATAACCGTACTCAGGATGTCCTGGAGTTTTTGAATGCAACTGACGGAAGTTTTTCAGATCGTCGATAGATAGATCGTAGCCAGTCAGGTGTAGCAGCGAATAAATCAGCATAGAGCCATGGCCATTCGAAAGAATGAAACGGTCACGATTGCTCCATTTGGGGTTAGCTGGATTGTGGTTCATATTGTCGTTCCACAATACTTCAGCGATATCAGCCATACCCATAGGTGCGCCAGGGTGGCCTGAATTGGCTTTCTGTACTGCATCCATACTCAGGGCACGGACTGCGTTTGCAAGGTCTTTACGTGAAGGCATAATGCTCTCCGGTTAAGTTTTAATAACTGTTGAGCTACCGCTCACAGGCTTATACAAAGCCCGCGCAGTAGCGAGTAATTCTTTTACTATCAAAGGCTTAGCCATTAAATCAGGACTCCGAGCCGCACGATTTCTGGCCAAAGAAAAGCGCGTATTTTCCCCTAATTCCCAGCAATGGGCAAGCCAAGGTTTTCAGGGTTAAATTTGGCAAATTTTAAACTAAGGGGCATGCTTCCATTTAATAGAACAGCCCATACTTGGAATCTGGTTCTCAGGACCACAACCGATTTCCGCTACCTGCCTCATAGCTTCGAATAAATCACGTTTCACATCCTCAGCCGCAGTCTCCTTGCGACTTGCATCCAGACGACCACGATACTGCAACTTCATATCACTGTTATAACCAAAAAAATCAGGTGTACACACCGCACCATAGGCCCTGGCCACGGCCTGCGTCTCATCGAGCAGGTAGGGGAAAGGAAACTGGAACTGTTTCGCCACCAATTTCATATTCTCGAAAGAGTCTTCTGCGTACTCAGAGGGATCATTTGACATGATCGCCACACTATTAATCCCCAGGGCCTTAAGCTCACGGGTATCCCTGACAATACGCTCACGAATCGCCTTCACATACGGACAATGATTGCAGACAAACATTACCAGCAGGCCTTTTTCACCTCGACAGAGATCTGGCGTCCAGACCTTGCCATCAACCCCCGGCAGGGAAAAATCGATAATATCCTTTCCAAACTCACAAACTGGCGTTTCCAGACTCACCATGCAACATCTCCCAGACAAACAAATTTACAATACTGCCTATTATTCGTGACTTCAGTCAGAACACCAAGAAAAATACTCGAATACCACATAAATTAACCAAATAGCACGAAACCTTTCCTATACTTGCATATCCTATAGCCGATAAAGACAGGAACTGATAAAATGGTCGATTCGGTTAGTTTTCACAGACATTCAGCGGGCACGGTATGGCAGAGCAAGAAAAAGGTATCAAACGAGAACAGCAATCAAGCCTTAAGGTGTTGATTGCCAAGGGCAAGGAACAAGGCTACCTGACCTACTCTGAAGTCAATGACCACCTGCCAGAAGGTATTGTAGACCCAAGTCAGGTCGAAGATATCATCAACACTATCAACGACATGGGTATTCAGGTCTGCGAAACTGCGCCAGATGCCGAATCACTGGTTCTCACCGATGACTCCATCAGCGAAGCAGACGAAGAGGCCACCGAAGAAGCAGTTGCCGCCCTGACCTCGATCGAAACCGAGCTTGGCCGCACTACCGACCCCGTCCGTATGTATATGCGAGAAATGGGCAGCGTTGAGCTGCTGACCCGGGAAGGTGAAATCGAGATTGCCAAACGTATCGAGGAAGGCCTGAAACAGGTACTCGAGGCTTTGGCAACCAACCCACGCACGATCAAGCTAACCCTGCAGTTCTGGGAAAAAATTGAAGCCGGCGAAGCAAGGCTCACCGACCTCATTTCAGATTTTCACAAGAGCGATGAAGAGCTTGATGAGCTCGCAGCACTAGCACTTGAAAATGCCGCCAAAGAAGCCGAACTGGCTGCTGCTGGCAAAATCAGTGAAAAAGAAGAGATTACAAACACCGTACTTGATCAGGATAAAGTTAAAAAGCTTTTCTCCAAAATTAAACGCGCCTATACCCGCACAATCAATGCTACTGAAAAAGGCAATGCTGATGAAATCAACAAGGCGCGCGACACCCTTTCTGCGGCATTTCTTGGTTTCAAATATCAGCCAAACATCATCACCACCCTGACTCAGGACCTGCATGCCACTATCGAGCGAATCCGCAAACTGGAACGTCACATCCTGGATCTTGCAGTTAACCAGGCACATATGCCTCGCAAGGTCATGATTACCACATTCCCGGATAACGAAACCAATACCAAGTGGATCGACAAATACTGCAAGGGCCATGAGTACTCAGAAAAACTCAAAGATCTGGCACCTGAAATTAAAATCACCCAGCAGAAACTGGCCCTGCTGGAAAAAGAATACGGTCTCAGCATTATCGAGATTAAAGAGATTAACCGTAAGATTTCGATTGGTGAAGCCAAGGCTCGCCGTGCGAAAAAAGAGATGGTGGAAGCCAACCTTCGACTGGTTATCTCTATCGCGAAAAAATACACCAATCGCGGCCTGCAGTTCCTTGATTTAATCCAGGAGGGCAATATCGGCCTGATGAAGGCCGTGGACAAATTTGAATACCGCCGTGGTTACAAATTCTCAACTTATGCCACATGGTGGATTCGCCAGGCTATTACCCGTTCGATTGCAGACCAGGCGCGCACAATCCGTATCCCTGTGCACATGATCGAGACCATCAACAAATTGAACCGTATCTTCCGTCAGATGCTTCAGGAAATGGGTCGCGAGCCAACACCTGAAGAGCTGGCTGAAAAAATGGAAATGCCCGAAGACAAGGTACGCAAGGTTCTCAAAATTGCCAAAGAACCTATTTCAATGGAAACACCTATTGGTGACGATGAAGATTCACACCTTGGCGACTTCATTGAAGACACCAATATACTGGCACCAATGGAATCAGCCACCAACGAGTCACTCTGCGAATCAACCCGTGAAATTCTCACCACGCTGACCGCACGTGAATCAAAAGTACTGCGCATGCGCTTTGGTATCGATATGAATACTGACCACACACTGGAAGAAGTGGGCAAACAGTTCGATGTTACCCGCGAGCGTATCCGCCAGATCGAAGCCAAGGCACTGCGTAAACTGCGCCACCCTAGTCGTGCCGAACACCTGCGCAGCTTCCTGTCTGACGATTAATCATTTAACTGGCGCAAAGTTTTCTATATACTTCGCGCCAGTTAAGTTTCTTGCTTTAATAAATTACCCATTAAAACAAGAGCACCATAAGATATGTGGCACAAGGTTAGAGCGTTTGATGCAGCAGCCACAGGCTTTAACCAAAGACACATTAAGTTAATTTTTTAATAAGGGCCCATAGCTCAGTTGGTTAGAGCGTCCGACTCATAATCGGCAGGTCCCAGGTTCAAGTCCTGGTGGGCCCACCATTTTCCCTTCTTAATTTGCCACTCTTCGTTTGATGCAGTCATCTAGCGTCCAATTACAAACTATAGATATTTTTGTTTTTCTATATCTGCCTGTAACCGCAGACTATCTAAAACCTGTTCAAGCACAGTAGAATCACTATTGAGCTGGTAAACCATATAGGTAGGCAGCTTGAACTGTGGACTATCGGGCATTACGAAAAGCTTACCCGTGTTAATCAATGGTTCGGCCATACGAACCGGGACAAAACAGGAACCACCATTACTCATTATTATTTGCACACCTAACCAGCCGATATTAACAACCTGGGGAGGGCGCTCCATGTCAGGATAATTGCTACTGTGCTGTGCGTAAAATGCTGGACCCCAATCAACATAGATATAATTTTCGTCGGGCCAGGGTTTTTCTGGATCGGTAGTGAGCAAGACCAGTGTTTCATCAAATAAATGCTGCACATGAATACCCGGGCTATGTTGCGGTGTGTACATCAGTGCGACATCCATGGTGCCCTCAATCACACGCCGCATCAGTTCATCCTCAAAACCAATCTCGCTTCTTATGGAGGTGTCCGGGTTCGTACGCCGCATCTCACCAACCCATCTGGGCAAAAAAACCTCCCATAATGCAATGCGGGCACCAATGGTAATACTGGCCCGGTAACGGCTGGGCAAGCCTACATCATGACGTGCCTGATCAAGCGTCAGCACAAAGGCCTTTGCGTGGTGGACAAAACGCTTGCCAGCCGGCGTCAGCACAGCACCAGAGCGATTGCGTTTAAACAGGGTAGCACCAAGGTATTGCTCCAACCCCTGGATACGGCTACTCACCGTTGACTGTGTCACATGCAGGCGTGATGCCGCCTCAAGAAAACTACCGTTGGCGACAACCGCAAGAAAGGTTTTAACCTGATTCATGTCCATATTTTTTAATATCGAATGAATCGATATTAATGTCAAATAAATTTCGTTTGTCTTATATTAACTACCACTCATATACTTACTATATGAAGGTAATTTGCTAATGAAGACCATCAGGCATCAACCAGGGACATGGTCAAATATATACAAAAAACGGGTTAATGATAGAGACAGCAATCATTACCTGCATCAATTTTTCCCACGTGGCTGCCCAAAAAGCAGGGCAACCATCTGGCGGGGTTATTACTACTAACGGAGAGCACTGAGTATGCGTTTTTCGAATTTTCTGGATCTAATCGGTTTTAACCGCCAGCCGCTAAATCACAGGGAAAAATTTCTCTCAACCATCGGCGGCTTCCTTGGCATATTTGCCATATTCATGAGCAGTTACTGGTTACTTGATCCGGAAGTTGCAGTGCTTATCGTGCCATCGATGGGCGCCACTGCAGTCCTGCTGTTTGCCGCACCACACGTACCTTTTTCCCAGCCCTGGAATGTTATAGCTGGGCACGCGTTTTCAGCCCTTGTTGGTGTCACATGCTGGCAGTGGATTCCTGACTACACTGTCGCTGCCTCAGCCAGTGTTGGCCTGGCTATTGGTGTGATGGTTGCAACACGCAGCATTCATCCACCGGGTGGTGCAACCGCGCTGGCGGCAGTGATTGGTTCAGAGAAACTACATAACCTCGGCTACAGTTATGAGTTCCAGCCAGTTTTACTGAATGCTGCAACAATTTTGCTGGTCGCAATCGTCTTTAATGGTTTATTCAAATGGCGGCGATACCCTGCTCACCTACATAAAAAGCAAACAGTTACATCGCCAGTGACACAGGGCTATGAACCGATCAATCATGAGGATTTTGTCTTTGCATTGAGCCACATCGAAACCTACGTTGATATTGACGAAGCTGATTTGCTGAAAATATATAATCTTGCAACTAAACGGCATTTGGACAAACACGCTTCCTGATATCATTAACTCCAATTACATTTGAGCTTTTCAGGCAATCACCATGTTAAACATCTCTGAACCAAATCCAGCCATCCAGCCTGGCAATGCACTATGGCAATTAGGCTTTCGACCTTTTTTTACTGGTGCAGGTATTTTTTCCGTCATCGCCATGATTATATGGAGCGGCTTATACCTGCTCGACTGGCCAATGCCACTACTCAATATAGATCCTACCCTGTGGCACGCCCATGAAATGCTATTTGGCTATACACTGGCAGTCATTGCCGGTTTTTTACTTACTGCAGTAAAAAACTGGACGGGACAACAAACAATTACTGGCGCAAAACTCGCGGCATTATTTTCCATCTGGGCTATCGCACGACTACTGCCCTTATTAAATATTGGAACGTTAGAGCTACTCGCCCTGCTTGATTGCTTATTTCTCTTATCCACAGGTGTTGCTGTAGCAGCACCCATCATCAAGGTTAAACAAAAGGCGCAAATCGGCGTACTGGTAATCCTTTTTTTGATGCTCATTGCCAACCTGGTTTATTATGCCGGCCTGCTCGGCCTGATTGAAAATGGCGATCGCATCGGTATTTACTCCTGCTTCTATTTAGTACTCACGCTTATATTTGTGATGGGACGCCGCGTCATTCCCTTCTTTATCGAAAAAGGTATTAAAGAACGCACCAACCTGACCAACAGAAAATGGCTGGACATCAGCAGCCTGGTCTTAATGCCTGCCTTATGGTTCACCGATGTTGTTTATATACAAGCCGAAATAGTCGGTGCACTGGCAGTGGTTCTTTTCGTGCTGCACAGCATTCGCCTGTACGACTGGCACACCAGTGCACTATGGAAGGCACCTATGCTCTGGGTACTGTATCTCGCCTATAGTTTCCTGACACTGGGCTTTGCGCTCAAAGCCGCCTCAATCTGGCTGGGTGTTTCACCCTTTTTGTCACTGCACGCATTCACCGTTGGCGGTATCGGCACCTTAACGCTGGGGATGATGTCACGCGTCAGCCTTGGCCATACTGGTCGTAACGTTCAGGAACCGCCACGCGGCCTGTGGATTGCATTCGCACTATTACTGGTTAGCGCATTTAGTCGCGTTATCCTGCCGTTGATCCTGCCCACGCAATACAGCATGTGGATTGCCATCTCACAAGCACTCTGGATCGTCGGCTTCGGACTATTCCTGATTCTATTTGCACCCATGCTGTTCAGGCCACGCATCGATGGTCAGCCGGGATAAATAAGACAAAATAGCCATCCCGCTTTATAATTCGGCCAGATTTTTTATTACCCAACATTAAAGAGAACAAACATGCTCAAAGTTAACGAATATTTTGACGGCAAAGTAAAATCAATTGGCTTTAATACCGACACCCTACCCGCCACCGTTGGTGTAATGGTACCCGGTGACTATGTATTCAACACTGGTGATAAGGAAAAAATGACCGTGGTCAGTGGTGCTCTTAGCATCAAACTGCCCGGTGAAGATGATTTTACTACCTACAATGCCGGTGAGTCTTTTGATGTTGCTGCCAACTGCGCCTTTGATGTCAAAGTAGAAGCCGAGACGGCTTACCTTTGCCTGTACGGTTAAAATAAGCTGTGTGCCGTGTTAAGGATTAGTAACACAGTCAGCATTGATGATAGCGAAATAGAAATCAGTGCTATCCGCTCACAGGGAGCCGGTGGTCAAAATGTCAACAAGGTATCAAGCGCAATTCATCTGCGCTTTGATATCAAGGCCTCTTCACTACCCGAGACCTATAAAGAGCGCCTGCTTACTTTACGTGACCAGCGTATCAGCAAAGACGGTGTTATTGTGATCAAGGCACAACAAAGCCGTAGCCAGGACAAAAACAGGGAGGCTGCACTCGGCCGACTTCAGACACTAATACAAAAAGTCAGCGTTATACCAAAAAAACGTAAAGTGACCAGGCCAAGCAAGGCCGCGCAGAAGAAAAGACTGGACAGTAAAATCAAACATGGCAAAACCAAGGAAATGCGCCGCAAGATTTCCGAATAAAGCAGGCGAGTAATTGAAGATTGACGCGCATCAATTACACAAAATAAATCCACACTCAAAGTCCTGTTCGATATAGCTAAAAAAAGCTATGCTCCTTATATGGAAAATACTAACGTGATGATGTTATGGATTTTGGCTTTACCGACCTGCTGACAGTACTGGGC
>JAOUPA010000309.1 GCA_029880105.1 Gammaproteobacteria bacterium | reverse complement strand
TAATAAATCTTTAGTTAGCGTATTACAACCATATGTTTTTAATACTGGCACTCACCAGGCGAACGCAGCACAATTAGCATTCCGTACTTTGCCAGTAGAAACAGCGAGGGCATGGATATCCACCCTGGCAAAAAATGAAACGCAGGCACGCATCGTTATACAGGCGACCGGAATTCTTGGCGACCCTCATGCCGTCAACTGGCTCATCACAAAAATGACAGAGCCTAAATTAGCACGGCTAGCAGGCGAAGCGTTTACGCAGATTACAGGCGTAGACTTTACACAACATGAGTTGATCGCAGAAGAGCCGATTGATCAGTCACAAATACCTGGTGATGATGCAGAGGATGACGATGTCGGTCTCGATGAAGACGAAAACCTGCCCTGGCCAGACGTCGCGAAAGTAACAGGATTATGGCGTAACCACGGACAGCATTTCATGGTCGGGCAACGCTATTTTTTAGGCCGGCCCATCACCGCCGACTGGTTAAAACAGAAACTGGCTACAGGCACACAACGCCAACGTCATGCCGCTGCTTTAGAGCTCGCCTTGTCTGGTGAAACGCCGCTCATCAACACCCGCGCAAGGATATTGTCATGAGTGATAAGCCAAAACTTTATATTGCGGGTACGGGGATGGTTACCCCCGTCGGTGCTAATACGGAAATGACAACGGCTTCGGTAGAAGCTCAGATAAATGCTTACGCAGTTTCGGGATATAGTACTCAGGCGGGCGAGCCGATCACTATGGCAAAAGTTCCTGATCAAATCTTTGCTGATTTCGAAGGGGAAATTGATGAAGGTGATCGATTTAACCCGCGTCATGATCGTGTT
The DNA here is from genome assembly GCA_029880105.1 of Gammaproteobacteria bacterium. GTDB lineage: Bacteria > Pseudomonadota > Gammaproteobacteria > SZUA-229 > SZUA-229 > LH-M37. Next base: position 1,183 of record JAOUPA010000309.1, on the reverse strand, counting down.
ACTAAAATGGCAATCCTTGCAATCAATGAAGCTTGTGCTCAGCAAGAAAGCGAACAAGCAGTTCCATTAGTATTAGCCATGTCGGATGTTACTACTGATGATGAAGGTTTAAGTTCTTTGATCGAGAATCTTGCAAATAACACCAAACCCTGGGTTAGTCCTGAACTTAGCCGCAGTTTTTATTCTGGTCGAGCGAGTGGTATAGAAGCAATTGATTTTGCTTTTAAATATCTCGGTGACACACAGTACCCTTATTACTTGATTGGAGGAAGTGACTCTTATGAAGATGATTCTCGATTGTTGCCTCTAGAAAGTATGGAGAGGTTGCGAACTGAAAATTCATCAGACGCCTTTGTTCCTGGAGAAGCTGCATGTTTTTTGTTGCTTACACCAAATATTAATTTGGCGCGACAGCATAATGGGCATGTTATCGCAATACTCCAACCTGGGCTTGCAGAAGAGAGAGGCCATTTATTCAGCAATGAGCCATACCGTGGAGATGGTTTAGATCAGGCTTTTAAAACGTCGCTTATCAATCAGTCTGAACAAAGCATTCACAGTATTTACAGCTGCATGAATGGTGAAAACCACTGGTCAAAAGAATACGGCGTGGCTTTATTACGTAATGACAAGGCCTTTAAAGACCCTGTTTGCGTAGAGCATCCAGCGGATTGTTATGGTGATATCGGATCTGCAACAGCAACAACATTGATTGCCCTTGCAGCTGAGAATTTATTTAAAAATGAACTGGCGCAGGCACATCTTGTTTATAGCTCATCAGATACTGCAAAACGAGGTGCGATCGTAGTAAAGAAAATTGCATTAGCAACAATGGCTGAACAAGAAACCAATAATCAGCACGTCAGAGATTTATAGAGGAATAATCATGACTCAAATTGGAGAGGCAATTGCGGCCCTTTTTCAAAATGATGAGGCAAAGCAAGAAGTCAATAAAGAGAAGTTAAAAATTCGCTTCTCACTTTTCTTTGACGGCACACTGAATAATCGAACCAATATCGAAGAGCGTGAAAAGGCTGAAGTGGGTATAGCCTCTGAGCCTTATAGAGATCAAGGTGATGGAGGCTCCAATAGCTATGATAATGGACGAACCAATATTGCGATTATGGAGCCACATGTGCCTATCGCTAAAGAAAAAAATGGCTATGATTATAGTTTTAAAGTA
>JAOUPA010000310.1 GCA_029880105.1 Gammaproteobacteria bacterium | reverse complement strand
CAGATTCGGCCAGCGCTCCTTTAGCGTGGTTGAAACTGCCCATTGTTCTGTATCGGTGATATCGGGTATGGATGACATTAAGTTTTTGGCTCTGAACGATAAATCAGGAGTGCGAGAATACCTTAATCAGCTGTTTTTTTCAGCAAAAAGCCATTTATGGGGGTATAAAACGCGCATATTCCTGATGGTTAACGGTATTTAGTGCAGCAAAGTCTGATTTTCGACACCATTCATCATTTCTTCCGGTGTTGGATCACGCACTTCAACCACGGTCACGTTGTAAGTAATCGTCTTGCCTGCGAAGGGGTGATTGCCATCGACTGTAAGTTTGCCATTTTCTATACGGGTGACGCGAAATTCTTTGGTTTCACCCTGATCATTCTGGAACTGCACTTCGGCGCCAATGTGCTGGAATTCAGGGGGCACATTTGCAATGTCATCAGTGAAGGCCAGTTCGGGCAGGTGAGGGCCAAAACCTTCCTCAGCGGAGAGCGTGACGCTGACCTGATCCCCCTGTTTTTTGCCAATCAGCGCCTGCTCGATTTTTTCAATGAGCTGGCTGTTATAACCCAGAATGAGTGGTACGGGCAGGTCGATACGCTCGAGAATTTCATCGGTTTCGTCGGTAATGCTGTAGGTGAGAGAGACGAATTTGTTTTTTTCGATGGTATCGGTCATGTTTTCCTCAAAGGTACTGTCATTTGTGGGCAGTTATTTTACACGTAATCGTCACGGGCTGCATAGAAGGCTGTGGTCCGTGATCAAGGTGGAGTGTATAATTAGCATCAGTAAATCAATAGTTTATATGAGGTGATTATGTCTACCTGTGGTACCAGCGGTTGCGCTGAAAATGAACCGTACGCATTGCGCGTTCTCGGTGACAGTATGCTGCCTGAGTTTAAAGAAGGCGTAGTCATTGTGATTGATCCAGGTGGTGTGGTCAGAGATGGCAGTTACGTTATTGCTAAACACAACGATGAGCTTATTTTCAGGCAGTTTCGTATTTATCAGGATAAGTACTTCTTACAGCCTTTGAATGATTTGTATGAGACTGTTGAGGTGGCAGGCCCGGAGGTGGTCACCGGCGTGGTAGCCCAGCAGGCAGGAAGACGACGCAAGGATCGAAAACACTACCGTTAAATTGGTAATAAAAAAGCCTGCGTAAAGCAGGCTTTTTTATTACCAGGATTACTTTTACTTAGCGGATCAGTACAGCTGTTCCGGTAATTGTGGTGGTAGTGCTGGCATTGCCAATGTTATAGCTGGTTACAGCACCTTCTGCCTGGGCACCGACAAAGCCCAGATTGGCGACACCGCCGCAGGTAGGGCATGCACCAGCCACGTTGCCAGCCAGATTCATGCCACTGCTCAATGCATTAGTAATTGGTGTTGCTGTTGTTAGCTCTGCCTGGTAGTCAACACCACCGACATTGGTAGCAACTGAGAAGCTGTTAACATTTTGCAGGCCAAAATCGACGGTCATAGCCACATCCGCCACATTCGCAGCAACGTTGCCGTTTAGGTCAGTCGCCCTTGTGCCCGCAACAGTCGTGTAATTAAAACTGCCAGTCATAGCGCCAATCTGCGCTGGCGTGGTCAGACCACCATCGACCACGGCGTAGTGCAATGAGCCTGAATGGTTGGTGACAGTACCCGCAGCTGTGGTTTCATAGAGGTCTCCATCCCAGCGGCCCCAGCTAAGATCACTTCCAGCTATATTCATTGAACCAACATTATTGGCAGTGGCGTTGGCAATGTAGAGTGTATTTGTTGTTGGGGCTGCGCCAAAGGTTATGGTTGAAGCCAGGGGTATCAATGTCCCACTATCAGCTGCGATGGCATTGAGCGCAAACTGGTTATTGCTGGTGCCGTCATCGACAAGGATTTGCGACACTGGATTTAACGCACCAGGGGTGCCCTGAAAATAACTAAACAGCATGGTATCGCCTGGCGTTGAGGCTGCCATGTAGGTATTGCTACGGATATCATCGGCAGATATAAACAGGGGAGTGTAAGT
>JAOUPA010000308.1 GCA_029880105.1 Gammaproteobacteria bacterium | reverse complement strand
TAACTGGTAGGTGGGACAGGTCGCGGTGCAGAAGCCACAGTGAACGCAGGCGCGCAGGATGTTTTCTGCTTCGCGCACATGGTGGTTATCGGCCAGTTGTTTACTGATGTTGGTTTGCATTACAGCTCCGGGTGCAGCCTGCCTGGGTTCAGGATTCCATTCGGGTCGAATGCCTGTTTCAGGTTGCGATGTATTGGCAGCAATTCGTTTGGCAGCGACTGGAAGGCAGGCCTGTTGTCCGACATATTTGCGCCGGCTCGAAACAGTGTGGCGTGGCCGCCTGCATCCCTGGCGATATTCAGTATTTGCTCTTCGCTGATGTTGCCCTTGAGCCAGCGTAAGGCACCGCCCCATTCGTAAAGTATTCGAGTATCGTCGAGCGCGTTGAATAAATTGGCGGGTGTATCGGATGCGATAGAGAGTCGCCAGAGCGCTTCGTCGCCTTCGAAGAAAGCCAGTGATTGTTCTTTAAGGTTGTGCCAGTACGCTGCCGCGTTGTCCAGGGTTTTGCCACCCATGTTCTGTACTGCGGCGGCTACCGCATTGCCCGCGCCAGAAAGACGTATGTGCAGCTGGTTGTCGTGATAACTGCTGGCGGTGATGGGCATGGGTGTCTGTGACCAGGCATGCAGGCGATCCAGCGCCTGATCAACGGTGCAGGTCAGTTGCTGCGTCAGTTCAGTCTCAGGTTTGGGTAGTACCTTGAGCGAGACTTCAAGCAGCACACCGAGCGTGCCCATGGCGCCGGCCATCAGGCGGGAGACATCATAACCGGCGACGTTCTTCATGACTTCACCACCGAAGCTCAGGATTTCACCTTTGCCATTAATAATTTTGCAGCCAAGCAGGAAGTCGCGTGCGGCACCGGCATAAGCACGGCGCGGGCCTGACAGGTTGCAGGCAATGGTGCCGCCCAGTGTGGCGCTTTCTGCAAAGGCGGGCGGTTCGAACGGCAGCATCTGCCCATTTTCATCCAGCAGTTTTTCAATATCGGCAAGGCGGCTGCCGGCACGTGCAGTGATGACCAGTTCGGTCGGTTCGTAATTCAGGACGCCACTGTGCTGTGATACATCAAGTGGTGTTGCCTCTACAGGCAAACCATAAAACGCCTTGCTGTTGCCGCCAGTAATACATAAAGGCGTTGAGTTCTTGTAGGCCTCAAGAATCTGTGACTGTAATTGCTGGCTGATATCGGTGCTCATAATATTCTGGATGACTGCCGTCAGGTTAAAAACGTTCCAGCTCGGGAAATGGTAATTCTCCTTTATGAATATGCATTGCACCGAATTCGGCACAGCGGTGTAAGGTAGGTACCGCCTTGCCCGGATTGAGTAGTCCATGTGGATCGAAGGCTGCCTTTACCGCGTGGAACTGCAGCAATTCAGCGGACTTAAACTGAACGCACATCTGGTTTATTTTTTCCATGCCGACACCGTGCTCACCGGTAATGGTGCCGCCGGCCTGGACGCAGAGCTCCAGAATTTTGCCGCCAAACTCCTCGGTGCGTTCCAGCTCGCCGGGGATGTTGGCATCATAAAGAATCAGCGGGTGCAGGTTGCCGTCGCCGGCGTGGAAGACATTGGCCACGGGCAGTTGGTAGTGTTCGGATAGCTCGGCCATGGATTTCAGTACATAGGGCAGCTTATTTCGAGGAATGGTGCCGTCCATGCAATAGTAGTCCGGTGAGATCCTGCCAACAGCGGGGAAGGCCGACTTTCTACCCTGCCAGAATAGCTGCCGCTCGGCTTCGTCTTTGGCGGTACGTACCTCGGTTGCGCCACTGTGCTTGAGTACGTCGCGTACTTTCAGGATATGTTCAGAGACTTCTTCGTTGGTGCCGTCCAGTTCACAGAGCAGTATTGCTTCTGCATCGAGCGGGTAGCCGGCGTGCACGAAGTCTTCAGCCGCCTTGATGGCAAGCCTGTCCATCATTTCAAGGCCGGCAGGAATAATGCCGGCAGCGATAATATTGCCGACGGCCTCTCCGGCCTTGACGATATCGTTGCACGCGGCCATCAGG
>JAOUPA010000306.1 GCA_029880105.1 Gammaproteobacteria bacterium | reverse complement strand
CACCGAAGGCCAGGCCGACCATTGCGTGCAGCGCCTTGTCCTGCTCAACACCCATAGTAGTGAGTACCGCATAGTAGCCAGCAACACCGAGTAGGCCCAGGCCAACCACCAGCAGACCAGTGATGGCGCCACCTTTGAATGCTACCTGTAGGGCGGGATTGATGCCCTGCTTGGCGGCCTCGGCGGTACGCGAGTTAGAGCGGACAGAGACGTGCATGCCGATATAACCCGCTGCGCCAGAGAGAATTGCGCCAATGGCAAATCCAATAGCGGTATACCAGTTAAGCGTGATGCCCATGATAATAAATAAGGCAACACCAACTATGCCAATGGTAGTGTACTGGCGTGCCAGATAGGCTATAGCGCCTTCCTGAATGGCGCCTGCGATGCGTTGCATCTCTTCGTTGCCCATGGGTTTGGCAAGGACGTTAAAAATAGAAATTACGCCATAGCCAATACCTGCGAGGGCACAGACCAATGCGATGATAATTTCGATGGACATATTTGAACTCCTGGTTAAATTTTTGAGGTTGTTATTCTTATCTTTTTTTACTAGCTAAAATCTGACCCTGATCAAGATTTGCAAAAAAAGCCCCGAGTATTCAGGGCTTTCTAAATTCATTTTAAGACAATGCAGCGAAGATGGCATCACGAATATCTTCAACACTGCCGATACCGGCAATCTTGTGATATTTGGGAGCGCCAGCTTCACCCGAATTGGCCCAGTTTGTGTAATAGCCAATCAGTGGCTCGGTCTGTTCGTGATAGACATCTAAACGTTTTTTCACGGTTTCAGCCTTATCATCGTCACGTTGAATCAGGTCTTCACCAGTTTCGTCATCTTTACCCTCAATTTTTGGGGGGTTAAAGACAACGTGGTAGGTACGGCCTGAAGCCAGATGTACGCGACGGCCACTCATACGTTTGATGATTTCGGCATCGTCAACGTCGATTTCTACGACAGCATCGATTTCCACACCCTGTGCTTTTAGTGCATCGGCCTGTGCCAGTGTACGAGGAAAGCCATCAAACAGAAAGCCATTGGCGCAGTCGCTTTCCTTGATACGTTCCTTGACCAGACCAAGAATCAATTCGTCGGAAACCAGGCCACCGGCATCCATGACTTTCTTGGCTTCTTTACCCAGGTCGGTGCCTGCTTTTACTGCTGCACGCAGCATATCGCCGGTAGAAATCTGGGGGATATTAAATTTATTGGTAATAAAGCCCGCCTGCGTGCCTTTACCTGCACCGGGGCCACCTAACAGAATCAAACGCATGACTTCTCTCCACTTATATAAGTTTTGTTTTTATCGTTGTTCTGTGGGATATTATTTTTATTAGTACAGAACACTGCTTATTAATCTATTTTAGTTTTTGAAAGGTGTTTCATAAAAAACACCTTCTCTAAAATCCCATTTTTCTGTGAGACCGTAATCTCGAATCAACTGATCAACGGTTGCCTGACCAAAGTCACGCATAACTTCACCTAAAATTATGCGTGTGGCATTACGGTTATAGCCACTGCCAAAACTGACGTGCATGGCTATGAGTTCGTTTGCTTTTTCTAAGGTCATGACAACGCGTTAATTATCCGAAGATTATTTCAGTTCAAAAGGACCGCATTTCTTCTCAACCATTACTTTCTTCAAAGTAACGTATTTAGGCAGGCCGTTTTTATTGTACGCAGGATACTCTTCACCCCTGATCAGAGGCTCAAGATATTCACGACATTTTTTAGTGATACCGAAACCATCTTTAGATATGAAGTTCTTTGGCATCATCTTTTCAACGTTGGCTACTTTACTCAGCGGGGCCATTTCAACTTTCCATTTGTACGGGTTGTTGCTGGTGCGTTTGATCGCAGGCATCACCGAGTTGTGACCTTTCAGTGCATACTCAACGGCAGCTTTACCAGTTGCATAGGCCTGTTCAATATCTGATTTAGATGCAATATGGCGAGCAGCACGCTGCAGGTAGTCAGCAACAGCCCAGTGATATTTATAGCCAAGATTTTCCGGATCATGTTAGCAAC
>JAOUPA010000307.1 GCA_029880105.1 Gammaproteobacteria bacterium | reverse complement strand
AACGGCAACAAGAATGATCGTATATAGCAATGTATGCAGGCGTGTATACTCAATACCATGCGTGACAGGCAGCATAGGTATATCCACCTTGGCGTATTCATCACGGCGATGGATGGCCAGTGCCCAGAAGTGTGGTGGTGTCCAGGCAAAAATAATCAGAAACTGTAGCAGGCTATTAGGATCAATAGTGCCTGTCACAGCTGTCCAGCCCAGTACAGGAGGTGCAGCGCCAGCGGCTCCACCGATAACGATATTCTGAGGTGTGGCACGTTTTAGATAAAGCGTGTAAATAATCGCGTACCCCACAAGTGACGCAAACGTCAGAATCGCTGTCAGTGTATTAACGAAGTAAACCAGGATTCCCATGCCAAGCACACCGATTACCATAGCAAAGATAATGGCCTGTTTATTACTCAGATTGCCGGTAGGAATGGGCCGATTACTGGTACGGCGCATATCAGCATCGATCTTCTGATCTACCACCTGGTTGATAGCGGCAGCCGAAGCAGATGCAAGCGCAATACCCAACGAACCAAAAATAAGCGGTTTTAATGGCACCATGCCGGGTACCGCGAGAAACATCCCAATGATGGCGGTAAACACCAGTAGCGCTACCACACGGGGTTTGGTCAGTTCGTAATAATCTCGCCAGTGGATGCCAATACTCTGGATAAATGGAATATGTTTGACGGACTCATTCATAATTACAGAGCCTCCGCTTTCGGTCTAATGGCATGATTAATTGCAACCATGACAAGCAATAACATCGCACCGACAGCATTATGCATCACAGCAATAGTCATCGGTAAAGACAGGATAATATTGGCAACACCAAGGCCTAACTGGAAGATCAAAACAATCAATAGCACAGTACCCAACTTACCCAGGCATTTACTTTCTCTAAAATCAATCAGTTTGAAAGCAAGTGTAATAAGAACAATCGTTGTAATAAGCGCACCGATGCGATGAGTCATCTGGATCGCAATCCGGGCATCATTTTGCAGCACGCCAAACTCAAAATTCTGTTCCGTACCGCGCCACATGACAAAACCTTCCTTGAAATCCATCGCAGGCCACCACTTGGCCTGACACATAGGAAAATAGTCACCGCATGCCAGGGCTGCATAATTGGAACTGGTCCAGCCACCCAGCATGATCTGAAACACCACAACAATCAGAGCAATCAATGAAAACATGTGCAGGCGGTTCAGGCGAGTCAGATCCAGCCGCTTCTCAGTGAGTACTCGAGTATGTCTGAGGCTGATCCAGAACAGTAAGGACAGAGTCGTCAGACCGCCCATCAGGTGTGCCATTACAATAGTTGGATTCAGTTTGATAGTTACTGTCCACATACCCAGCAAGGCCTGGAAGACAATCCAGAAAGCGAGAAATACGGGAACAGCGACCTGTTGATTGGGATCGTTGCGATTCTTAATGGCAATCGCCGCCATGAAAAATACCAGCAGGCCCAGCGTACCCGCGAAGTAACGATGAATCATTTCCTTCCAGGCCTTGGCGGGTTCAACAGGGCGCTCGGGATAGGCCTGGTTGGCTTTTGCAATTTCATGATGTGCTTCTGGTACATCGAGATGGCCATAACAGCCCGGCCAGTCAGGACAACCCAGACCTGCATCACCCAGGCGGGTATATGCCCCCAGAATCACAACGACCACGGCAAGCAATACCGAGATGATCGCCAGTCTGCCAAATAACTTGCTATTCATTACATCACCCAATCTGTGAAACTTTTAATAAATGTTCCATGTCCTTGATGATGCCGATCAAACGAACATCTTTCTTATAACGCATCATCAAATTTCCCAATGGATCCAGCATAAAAATCAGATTACCGTCCTTGATGTTGATCGCAGCGTCTGTCTCAAACAATTTTAATGTTTTTGTTATATCATCCTGTCCACCGGTCAGCACCGTCAGACGGGCAAACTCTTTTTTCAGGCTGCCAGCATTCGCGGCTTCATTTTTATCCAGTGCTATGTAGATAAGCCCAACTCGGCTCATGGCCTTACCCTGT
>JAOUPA010000305.1 GCA_029880105.1 Gammaproteobacteria bacterium | reverse complement strand
AGTGTAATTGATACAGGTCGATATAATCAGTCTGCAATCTTTTCAGGCTGCCCTCAACCGCGAGATGAATATTATTTTTGTCGATAACATTTTTGCCCTGCCTGATCCACGGCAAACCCGGCCCGGCTATTTTTGAGGCAAGAATCACCTTGTCACGATTTGAACGGGCAGCAAACCAGTTACCGATAATAGTCTCGGTTTTGCCATAGGTTTCAGCCGATGGTGGAATCGCGTACATCTCGGCGGTATCAAAAAAATTAACACCCTGCTCCAGCGCATAATCCATCTGCTCAAAACCTTCCGCCTGCGTGTTCTGCAGACCCCAGGTCATCGTGCCCAAGCCAATAACACTGATATCCAGCCCTGTACGACCTAATTTTCTGTATTTCATTTGAGTACCGAAATTGACTAGTTAAGCAGGCTCGACAGGCGCTTGCGATAAGCACCGGCCAGCTCAGGGTGATTGGCTGACAGCATATTGCTAATGGTAACAATCATCTCCCTTGCCGCACCATCCCGGTAATCAGGGTTCGTCTCCAGCAGTGAAAACAACTGCGCCATCGCGCCATCGTAATCGTGACCGGCAACCAGGCACACCGACAGGTCAAAACGCGCGGCATGATCATTAGCATCCTTCGCCAGGCGTGCATTCAGGGCCTCAATGCCCTCGGTTTTTGCGGCCAGGTCAACAAAGGTCAGCTGACCAATCAGCGATTTACCCATGCTGCTTTCCCTGGCACTGTCCGGCAGCCTGTTGAACAGTTCCTTTGCCTGCACCAGTTCACCGATATCAATAAAGATCTGTACCATGTCCATCACCACACCGGTATTACCGGGGTCCTGCTGAATCGCTTTGGTCAGTAACACAATCGCCTCACCCGTATTGCCTGCCATGTGCTGGCTGCGCGCCTGTACACGCAACTCATCCGCCTCGTTAAATACACCAAGGCCATGCAACAATACCCGCAGTTCTTCTTCCTTTAACAGGCCCTGTTCTGCAAAGCTGACTTCACCATTCTGAAATACCAGCAAACTCGGTACATTTTCGACGTTGTACTGTTTTGCCAATGCCGGCTGTTCATCAATATCAACTTTGGCGAAGATAAACTGACCGGCAAACTCGCTGGCAAGACCTGCAAGCACATCGGACATCACCACGCAGGGTTCAGACCACACGCCCATAAACTCAACCAGCACAGGCAACTTATGCGAATTATCGAGCACATAACGGGAAAAGCCCGATTCACCCACTTCTAAAACTAATGCCTCTTTACTCATGTTTCATTTCCCGTCGGTTCTTTAGTATGCGCATAAATGGTACCAGCATAAATAAAATCAGCACAACCATCGCCAATGCCATCTGCTCATAGTTGACCAGGACAATTGCCAGTGCAAATGCCACGACCATGGACAGCGCCGCATCGATCAGGGCATGTCGAATCAGCTGCTTTCTCACCGCCTCAGTCTCATCACCAACAATAAACAAAAACAGCACCGGCAGCATAAAGTGCAGCGGTGCATAAAAGACAATAATGATAATCCAGACTACAGGGTCGATCACAACAGCGCCTTCTGCGTGTATTACTTCGCTGGGCCAGTAGCAGGTAAAGCAGCAGGCAGTAACGGGCTACAGTTTTTAATTGTCACCTTGCCCTGTAACAGGTTGCCGCGTGAATACTCATTAAAGTGGCAGGTATTGGTTTTGGGCTCATAATTTTCAATCCACAGGTTGTCATCTTTCCAGGTCGCCGCAATATGGTGCTGGCCCTGTGGCACCGTAATCGCCATTACCCCGCCATAGTGCTTAACAAACACCTGCTGGAAATGGAAAAAATACGCCGCCCAGCCAATCGCAAAAACAACCAGCGCAGCAACCAGGCCGTTCTTCCACTGATCTGCACGCCCCAGGAAATACAACAATGCCATGGCAATGGCAATCACCAGCATCCAGTAGAAATAGGTAATCATCTAAGTATCCCCGTTATTGACTAATCAGTGTGCGCACGCAGCCAGTGGTACCAGCTATCCAGTGTT
>JAOUPA010000295.1 GCA_029880105.1 Gammaproteobacteria bacterium | reverse complement strand
GAAATGATTACTCATCTTCTAATTTTTCGTCTTTGAAATATTCAGGGTTTGTTCTTCTTAGCTCTATATCATGCCAGCCACGTGACATGCCATAAAAATAACCAGCTATTAGGAACCAGAAGCATGGAAATATTGAGGCATAAAAATGTTCAGTGTCTATTATGTAGAGCAAAACAAGAAGGCCAGCAGCTAATACAAAAGAACCAATGGCTTTAATTATGCATTTGTCTGAATTTCTCATTATTTTTTGAACCTAACATCTGTTAAACGGACAATTTCCTGTTATCACTCCTGTGCATATCCCTATTTTTAACTAAATTTATTGCTTAATCAGCAAGATAGGTAGACTGTGCAGTGTTATTGAAATGACGAAAGTCGGAACTTGTCCTTGTTATTGGTGATTTAGGGGATAACAATATCACTTTTCTAGAGAAATCAGCAACATGCAATATGAGTGTCCGCTTTGGGTCGTTAGCCGACATTCCTTTACTCAACACTACGAATTAACTCCGCAAGAAAGACAGGCGCGCCAATGCTTCATGGCAAGCCTCTGATCTATTCAGATATTTGAGGAAGGATAGAATTACAGAAATCGGGTTCGTAGCCGGGTTTATGGCTTGATACCAACACCGCGGTTGAGCAGGTTTAGTGCAAAGCTGAACAGCATTACGATAAAACCCAGGATGATAATAAAGGCCGTGCTGATATCAATATCCGAAACACCGAGCAGGCCGTAGCGGAAGGCGTTGATCATATACAGGATCGGGTTACCCAGCGAAACCGTCTGCCAGAATTCCGGCAGCATTTTAATCGAGTAGAAAATACCACCCAGGTAGGTCAGTGGTGTCAGCACAAATGTCGGGATGATGGTGATGTCATCAAAGCTGCGTGCGTAGGCGGCGTTGATCAGGCCGGCAATCGAAAACAGGATTGAGGTCAGTACAAATACGGTTAGCGTGATTGCCAGGCTATGAATCTGGAAATTGGAGAAAAACATCGAGACGGCGGTAACGGCAATGCCGACGGTGACGCCACGCGCAACCCCGCCCGAGATATAACCGGCCAGTATGATGTGGTTGGGCAGCGGTGAGATCAGCATCTCCTCGATATTTTTGTGAAACTTTGAACCGAAGAAGGATGACACTACATTGGCGTAGGAGTTGGTGATCACCGCCATCAGGATCAAACCGGGCACAATGTAATCCATATAACGGTAGCCGTCGATATCACCGATCTGCGAACCAATCAGCTGGCCAAAAATAATAAAGTACAGTGACATGGTAATAACAGGTGGAATGATGGTCTGAACCCAGATGCGAATAAAACGCAGGAATTCACGGATCATAATGGTTTTGAAGGCAACCCACTGTTGTGAGAATTTCATGACTTGCCTCCGCTTTTATTATTGCGACTATCGCTGCGCATCATGGAAACAAACAACTGTTCGAGTCGGTTGGTCTTGTTGCGCATGCTCAGTACCTTGATGCCACAATCCGACAGGACCTGAAACAGCTCATTCAGGCTCTGTTGCTGCGCACTATCGGCCTCGATGGTGTGGCTGTCGATTAGCCTGAGGTTGTAGTTGCTGCATACCGGTAGCTCGCTAATGGCCTCCTTGAGGTAGAGCACAAAGGTTTCGACATGCAACTGGTCGAGCAGCTTTCGCATACTGGTGTGCTCGATGGTCAGGCCATCATCGATAATGGCGATGTTATTGCACAGGCTCTCGGCCTCTTCCAGGTAGTGCGTGGTCAGGATAATCGTCGTGCCGCTGGCATTAATCTCGCGCATGAACTCCCACATGGAGTGGCGAATCTCGATATCAACCCCGGCGGTGGGCTCGTCGAGAATCAGCAGCCTGGGCTGGTGCACCAGAGCACGTGCAATCATCAGGCGGCGTTTCATACCGCCAGAAAGTTCCTTGGCCATGTCGAAGCGTTTGTCCCAGAGCTCGAGTTTGCGCAGGTATTTTTCTGCACGCTGTGTTGCCTCGTGCCGGCTGATACCATAAAAGCCCGCCTGGTTGATCAGGATCTCACCAACCGGCTCGAAGATATTGAAATTATATTCCTGTGGTACCAGGCCAATCAGGCTA
>JAOUPA010000110.1 GCA_029880105.1 Gammaproteobacteria bacterium | reverse complement strand
CTGTCTCGATGTCGTGGCCGAAGACACTGACGTGGCCCGAGGTCTTGTTGACCAGTGAGCTGATAATACCAATCGTCGTCGACTTGCCCGCACCGTTGGGGCCGAGCAGGGCAAAAAAATCACCTTCCTTCACTTCCAGATTGACCCCGCATAGCGCCTCGGTGCCATTGCGGTAGGTCTTTCTCAGGTCTTCAATTTTCAGTGCATTAACAGGCATAGTCAGCGTTTGTTCTACTTTAGGTAACGGCGCGGGTATTTTAAGGACTTTTTACGGAGGATAACTAGAGTAATTGAGTTTACATTAGTCATACAAGCGTCTAACATTTGAATTCGCCAGCGCCGCTGCTGTTATTAGTTATATTTTTAAAGGGGTTAAACCTTGTGGGTAGTAAAGGAGAGAATAACCGACAGTTGATCGTCGAGGCCGCCGATCAGTTGTTCTATACGCGTGGCTATCACCAGACCTCGTTCAGGGATATCGCCGATGCCACGGGTATCCCGCGCGGTAATTTCTATTACTACTTCAAAACCAAAGACGAAATTCTGCATGCTGTGGTCGAGGCACGCCTGCAGGTGTACGGTGATATATTAAATGCCTGTGAGCAGAAATCGAACGAGCCGCGCCAGCGCCTGCTGTGTTTTAGCGACATGCTCGCCCATTTTGAAGACAACATCATCGTTACCGGCTGCCCCATCGGTACCCTGTGTTCCGAACTGGCAAAAGATGAAGATGACCTTCAGCAGGTCTCACGTGCTGTATTCAAAATGATGCGTAGCTGGCTGGCTGAACAGTTCTCTGCATTGAACTATAGCGATGCCGACGCCAGGGCCATGGACATGCTGGCACGCATGCAGGGTATTACTGTGATGGCCAGTGCCTTCCAGGACCGTGACTTCATACATCGTAGCCTGGCCGAATTACAGAACTGGATTAATGGCCAGGTATCCAATTAGACAGACAGCAGATTTTAATAATGACTACATCCGTTGAACAAAACTATGTTGACGCCTACCGCGGTAATTTCACCTCGCTGTTACGTTGGCACCATCTCGATGAATTCTGGGAGACGCTGAAACATCAGGCCGATAACTGGTTTATTTACGCCGTTGGTGAAGCGCCACCCGAAACGACGGCCAGTAAAGAACACCTGCTCAAATTCATCGACGAGATCGATGCCCTGTTACATAAGGATCATGAACACGATTACTGCGGTATCGTCTATACCGATAGCAAGGAGAAGCCGGCGTTCATCAAGATTTTCGATCCGCACAACCTGGGTGTGTCCTGTGGCTTTAGTGAAAATCCGCCATTACCGGGATGGATATTATCGAAGATACAACCCGTAGAATTAGAAAGGGCACTCAAACCACCGAAGAACAGGCAGCACTGGTGGAACAAAATTTTTGATTAAAGCGCCAGGGTAAGTCGCCGTACTTAATCAAACGCGAGGAACAGAAAATGGCAAATGAAGGTTATCACGAACCCATTGATGAACTCACCGATGAAACCAGAGACATGCACAGGGCGATCACCTCGTTAATGGAAGAACTGGAAGCGGTTGACTGGTACAACCAGCGCGTCGATGCCTGCAAGGATAAAGAGTTAAAAGCCATCCTTGCACATAATCGCGATGAAGAAAAAGAGCACGCGGCAATGGTGCTGGAATGGATCCGCCGAAAAGACCCGTCGTTCGACAAGGAGCTAAAGGATTACCTGTTTACCGAGAAACCGATAGCGCATTCATAGTGTTGTAAAACAATAAAGATACAATTCGTATCCTACGTTACTAGTTCAATAAGTAAATATTTATCTCTAATCGTTAAGAAAAAAGACAATAAAAAGGGGGCCTAAGCCCCCTTTTTATGTGACCCCAAAACTATGGGAAACCCATATTAAGATTTAACCTCGAGATGAGTATCAATGGCCGCGCAACTTGAACTCGATAGGTATCTTAATTGTCCATGCACCTCGGATATCACCTTTCTTATATCCCATAGATAAGTCATGCGGGTAGGCAGCCTGTACTGCATCTGCAACACCGGGGCCAAGCTGGTCTAATGTGCCATGGCACTTCAGGCAGGGAAGAAATGGTGGTTCATTGGGCATGCCAGGCATGGTGATAGAACGCATATAGCGGAAGTAATTCTGGGTGTCTTTACCCTTGCCTTCAGTCACCATGGCAAAAGACTCGAATTCCTTGGTCGGTAATATACTGCCGTCTGGTTTGGTAATATTGAACTGGGTTCGTGCATCACCATTAGCCGCCATCTCCTCAAATTTATTGAGCTGCTCAAGTTCCCAGTCATCCGGGGTGTTTCGTGAGTTTCGGGTACGCTCGGTGACACGTCTCACCAGGTAGCCCGTTGAACGGGAAAAATCTGAGGCTATGATTGGCCCAAGCTCAGGACAGCGAGGAAATACTTCTGCGAATATATTCGGATTGTTTATGCTGCCATCAGGGTTCATCATCCCTGTTTCTTTCATGGACTTCATGAAATTACGGAACAGCGTTTCAAAATAGGCGTTAGTCGTACTGCGTGCATCGGCAAGCAGGTCTGCCTCGGTAGGTGGTGCTGATGAGCAACTGGTGACTTCGGAACAGAATGCGCAGGCGCCATCTGTCAGGTAGGTTGTTTGCTCCCATGTTGGTGAAATATCACCGTAGTGGCAGCCTGTGCAGTCGGTTATTACGTCGTAACCACAGGATTCATTAACATCGGCAAGCGCCTTGCTCTGTGCCATTACCCCTGTGGGTAGTGCCACGGCGGTTACCAGGCTAAAAAAAAGTAATACAAGTTTTCTTCTCATTTTTCCCTCCAACCGTAAACGTATCTTTGGTATCAGTTAATATTTATTTTGCAACGCGATACATTATTATTCTTCCCTGAACAATATAGCCAGAAACTTGTTCGTCAATTTTCGTTAATTTTATTTAATGGGTAGTAGGCGATTGATTTATAAAAGCAGAATCGAAAAATGTGTTCGAGTGCTTATATTTCACTGCCAGGAAAAGCAGTAGTGATTTGTTAGAGCTTGTCTAATAAATTGATAGCGGGCAGCTGCCTTTTTTCAGGTAACCGCTATGGTGAACAGTTGTTACTCATTCATTAAGGATTGAATAATTTTTTCTACTTCCTGATGGTCGAACTCGCGGCCACCAATGGCTCGGTAGCGAATCTTTCCCTGTTTGTCGATCAGGTAGGTGGTGGGCAAGCCTCTTACCTCGTAGGCTTGTGAAACTTTGCTCTCGCTGTCCAGAAGAATGTCGAATGTGGGTCGGGTATCCAGTGAGCCGGTGAAGGAAAAGATACGGTCGCCGTCTTCCATCTGGTTAACGCCGATTACGGTAAAGTTGTCACCCTGGTATTTCTGATAAACACGCTCCATCGAAGGCATTTCACGTTTGCAGGGCGGGCACCATGTCGCCCAGAAATTAAGCAATACAACTTTGCCGCGGTATTCAGAAAAGTCGTATTCATTTTCGTCCATGTCTTCGAGTTTGAAATTGGGCGCCTCAACGGGCTTCGACAATGGGCTCAGCGTGTAACCCAGTGTGGGCTGTTCCCACGCGGCGTTAACTGTGAAAACAGTCATGAATAACAGGGCAGGGATAAGTGCAGACAGTTTTTTCATAATGTACTCGCTATGGTTGCTTGATATGCTCGGGTGCACAACGCAAATTTTTCAGCGTGCCTTTGTGGGCTATGCCATCCAGTGTCCATGTGTAATTCAAATCAAACTCGGTGTCCCTTGCCAGTTTGATCGTGGTAAAACCCTGTTGCCAGTCACCGACTTCGAAAGTACCTGTATCAGGTAATAGCGTCCAGGAAAATTTTATACCTGCCTTGCGCCATTCTTCCAGCCACTGGCTTTTGGTTTTTACCGGGTGTTCATTTCCCGCTGTATCAACGTAAGTCCAGTCGCTGACTTTGTAGCTGATCTGTTGCGGTGAGGTATTTTTGATAATGCTGCCAAATACACAGTAGGTGTTAATGCGATCTATTTCAGGTTTTGGAAAATCGTGTTTACTGTAAACCGCGTAGACAAAATCAGGTAGTAACTGGATCAGCTCGATACTGAAGCCATTGTCTTCCGATGTCCACGTCAGTAAACCCGACTGCTCGTTTTTATACACGCTAACCTCGGCGGCCTGAATGGAGACAGGTAGCAGGCTGGCGATAAAAATAAAAATGTGCGTTGATTTTTTCATTGGTATGCCGTGCCCAGAATAATGCCGTAACTTTGCAGTTCCTGTAAAGCCGACAGGCCACCATTAATGACGACCTCTGGTTTTGGGTGATTCATTTCCTGCGCAATCTGCTGCAATGCCTGTTGTCCAGATAAGTTATTGTTTTCTTCAAGTAAGTGAATTAGACGTGCTGTCACCGGATTTATTTCCATAAACTTCACCTTGTCGTTGCGATTGCGATAGACGACGAGGTAGGTCGGTTGTTCCGGTTGCTTCTCTGGCAAATAATCTGGCGCCATTTTGTGTACCGGAAACTGGTAGGCCAGTGACCAGGCAAGAGGCGATAATACCGGGTGTCCCTGCAATAAATCACCGTTGGCATTGATGCCATCGAGCGTGATCTGCTCATCAGCAACATTCAGTGCCAGCTCGACCCACTCGTAGTGTGCCAGTTCTAGCAGGCCGGCCGGGTCTTCGGGTTGGGCCACGCGCTCGTTTTGCAGGTAAGACAGAAACTCCTGCGAGATTTCCAGGAAGTACGGGCTCTGGCTTTTGTGTCGCGAGAAAAAATCGCGTACCATGCAGTGCCAGTTATCGTCATTATAAATGCTGCGAATTACCGGAAAGCCGCGCGACAGGAAACCTTCAATATTGTTATAAAGCAGTTCACGATAAATGCCGATGCGCCGGTCTTCGATACCTTCGGGTGCGGGGTTGTTTGCCGGGTCACGCAGGTGTGCGGTAAAGGCATACTGGATTTGCTTAAAATCTGCCTTAGCCATGCGCTATCTCTTTTTTATCAACCGAATATTTCTGTTGTGCCTGTTTGATGCGATCAACTTCGGTGAGTAATTCAGGAATTGGTGGAATATTAAAGTCACGTTCCAGTAGCATAGGGAAAGCACCAAAATGCTCAAAAGTTTTGTCGAGCAACTGCCAGACATTGTCGATGACATCGGCGCCGTGGGTATCGATGATTAAGTCTTCGGCCTCGTTGTAGTGCCCGGCGATGTGGCCATAGGCAATGCGCTCAGCCGGCAGGGCCTGCATAAATTTAACCGGGTCGTAACCATGGTTGACCGAATTCACATAGATATTATTGACGTCGAGCAGTAATGCACAGTCGGCCTCGTCTAATACCGCTTTGATAAATTCAAGCTCTGACATTTCAGCGCCGGGTGCGGGTGTGTAGTAGGAGGCATTCTCCATTGCGATCTGCTGGCCGAGAATATCCTGCACGCGCCTGATGCGTCCGGCGACATGGTTCACCGCTTCCTCGGTAAACGGAATCGGTAACAGGTCGTAGAGATGGCCGTCGTCCGAACAATAGGTCAAATGTTCTGAATAGAGTTTTATACCGTGCTCGTGCATCAGCTGGCCGATGGACTTGACCAGTTCTTCATCCAGCAGTGATGGACCGCCAATAGAGAGGGATAAACCGTGCAGGACAAAATCAAAGCGTTCGGTGAAGGCGCGAAATTTTTTGCCAAAAGCACCACCGACACCAATCCAGTTTTCCGGTGCGACTTCCATAAAGTCGACCTGCTCTTTGGTGATGCAGGCCATCTCGTCGATGACTTCACGGCGCAGGCCGAGGCCGGCACCGTTCACGCGGTAGTTGTTTTTGTCTGTGCTCATTAGCAACGTCCAATACGTTTTTCGATGAAGTAGTCCAGGCTGGCTTTACCCGGCCCGTAGAAGAAAAGCACTAACAGCATAATAAAGTATGTGGCGGCGAATTCAATGCCGTTGTTCAGTATCACAAAGCTGCCATTTTCGGTCAGCCAGCTGTAGTTGCCGTGTTCTTTCAGAATGTCTTTGGCTCGCTCAAGGCGGTCGATTGCGCCGATGGTGCGTTCACTGGCAAAGGGGCCAGAGGCCTCGGCAATGGCCAGCCAGCCGTTTTGTATGTGCACGGTGACGGCGGCAACGATCATGGTAATCATCAATGGAATTGAAATCCAGCGTACGCCAAGGTCAATGAGTAAGGTGATGGCACCGACCGCTTCG
>JAOUPA010000084.1 GCA_029880105.1 Gammaproteobacteria bacterium | reverse complement strand
CGCATCGGTGAGATCGAGCGCCTGTTACCGATTATGCTGGACTCGGCCAGGCTGCTCAGAAAAAAACACCCGGAGCTGCAATTTGTTTTACCGCTGGCCAGCACCATACAACGTGAAGACCTGCTGGCATACGGCAAGGCCCTGGTTGAGCTGAATGTACAGTTAATCGAAAATAATACCTACGATGTCATCCAGGCCTGTGACAGTATTATCGTTGCCTCCGGCACCGCCACACTGGAAATTGGCCTGATGGGCACACCGATGGTGATCACCCACAAGTTGGCACCGCTGTCCTATTTCATATTGAGCCGCCTGGTCAGCATCAAACATATTGGACTGGTGAATATCGTACCCGGCCGGGAAATTGTCAGGGAATTTATCCAGCAGGAGGCCACACCCGAAAACCTGGCAACAGAAACACTGCGCATTCTTGAGGATAAGGACTATAACAAGACCATGCGAGATGAATTAGCCAAGCTAAGAGAACTACTCGGCACTGGCGGCGGCTCGAAAAATGTAGCCCGTCTCGCCTGCTCAATGCTCAAACAATAACAACAATAACAACAATAAAGAGACCTTGTTTTGAAGACCTTAAGTAAATTTTTTATTTTCAGTTTGCTTCTCAGTCTGGTTAGCGGCTGTACCACGCTCGAAGGCCCGAAAAATCCGGACGACCCATTTGAAAGCTTCAACCGCTCGATGTACAGCTTCAATGAGACGCTAGACAAATATGTCATGAAACCTATTGCCAAGGGATACCAGACAGTCACACCCGACGCGGTTGATACAGGTATCACCAACTTTTTTAATAATCTCGGTGATGTGCTGACACTGATCAACGACCTGCTACAGTTGAAAATTGAACGTGCACTGGAAACCTCGGCACGCATCGTATTCAACACCACCTTCGGCCTTTTCGGTATTATGGACGTCGCCACCGATTTTGGCATTGAGCGTCATGACGAAGATTTCGGCCAGACGCTCGGTTACTGGGGAGTCGATAGTGGCCCCTACCTGGTATTGCCGTTCTTTGGCCCCAGCAGCGTTCGTGATGGTCTTGGTTTTGCCGCTGATGTCACCGAACTTGACCTTGTTTACGATGATATGAGCAACAAGCATCAATACGAATTGCTCGCACTTAAATACATCGACAAACGCGCTGACCTGTTAAAGGCCAAGGACATTGTCGATGATACCGCACCCGATCCTTACGCCTTTATCCGTGATGGCTGGAAGCAGCGCAGAAAAAATGAAATATACGATGGTAATCCACCAGAAGAGAACATCGATGACCTGTTCGAAAACGACCTGTTCACAGATGACATTGTCAGGTAGCCTCTGATTAAGAGACTATTTCGATGAATCGCAGTAGCACAACAGCATCGATATCACTCAGTACGAGTAACATTGTTTCTTTTCTACTGGCGATACTACTCAGCATCAGCGTCAATACTACCGCATTAGCCAATGACTCCAGTTTTGTGGAGCTGACAAAATCCAGCAAGAGCGAGACCCTGGATGATATCTATACCTTCGGACTCTACGCAACACTAACAGGCGATTCACAATTAAGCATCTATAGTGGCGTGCAGTTTATGGAGATTGAAAGTGATAACCTTGGACTGAATAACTCGGTCATCAAGATATTTATTGGACAGTCATTTGGCGAAATCTTTTCACCCTTTTACGAGATAGGTACTGACCTCTATGGCTTACTCAGCCTGCTTGATAATAATAATGACAGAGAAGCCTGTGCCGAAGAGCAACAATGTGCCGTCGATTTTTTCTTTCGAATCGGGCTAAGAATCAATATGGGCAAAGTAATGATCGGCATCTACCATGAAAATATCGACTTCGGTGATTTTCATAGCAGCCTTTCTGGCGAGCATCGCTACACAGGTAGCAGTATTGCGTTTCGGTTCTAAACAAACGCAAGCATTCAGTCACTAATACACAAACACCACTACTCTCAGGCAATTTTAAATGTCTGCCTGTAGGCCTCTTCCAGTGTTCGGGAGCGGTCTTTGTAATCAATCATATCGCCAATCTCGATAGTGACTTTCAAGTCCTTCGCATTACGCTTAAGAGATTTCATCAAGACCTCATTGGCATTGGTCTTGATATACACCGGCAGAATTGGCAACCTGTTTTTCACGGCGATGATTTGCGAGCCATCTTTAAATTCAGAAAGTGGCTGATCGGTTTTGTTTCGCGTACCTTCCGGAAAGACATAAATCGAGTTACCTTCTGTAACACTGGCTTTAATATCCTTGAAAAACGAGCTCATCTGCTTGGCTTCCCTGTCGAGCAGGATGGTGCCAGCATTGCGCGTAAACACACCGAAGAAAAAAGAATTGTAGAGTTCCTTCTTGGAAATCCACGAGCCATGAACACCCATGTGCTGTAACGCGATTTCGATAATCAGTGGATCGATGATGCTACGATGGTTTGACACCACCAGGTACTGCCCGCCCTTTTCAAGCTTTTCTGCGTTTTCCACTTCTACAGCAATATTTAAACTACCCATCAGGGTTTCAGCATATTCCAGTCGAAGCCGGCTCTTTTCTTCACTGGTATGCACCTTCCTGAGTTTGAAACCATATTTATTGGTCAGGTAAAGCGCATAGATAGCCTGTTTAATCTGGTTCAGGGTCAAGCGTGTTCTCCCGGGTGCATGCTACAAAAAAATTGCGCGCATCTTATCAGAATCGTCATAACTGGAGAAATTTTGTTCAACATACGAGCACTTACCCAGTTAACTTATAACCTTGCCGTGTTCGAGCCACGCAGGACTTCAACGACATTGGGCAACTGGCCGATCTTATCCATGATGCGGGTGAGTTGCTGCAGGTCGTGAATCTCAAGCATCAGCGCCAGGCGCACGGTCTGCTGTTTTTTATCCGGCAGGGTGTTGATCGAGAGTACATTGATTTTGTCACTTGATAGCAGTGCAGTGATATCACCAATCAGGCCCTTGCGTTCTATCGCATTGACGATCAGGCTAACTGGATAGGCCTCTGTCTCTTCACCACCCCAGTCAACTTCAATCAGCCGGGCAAAATCTTCTTCCTGCAGATTAATAATGTTCGTGCAGTCCTTACGATGGATGCTGACACCTTTACCGCGTGTAATAAAACCAATAATTTCATCGCCTGGCACTGGTTTGCAACAATTGGCCATGACAGTCAAAAGATTACCGACACCACGCACATTAATTTTATCGGTAGCAGCCTTTTCACTAACGCGCCTTGGCTTTGGCCGAATCGGGATAACCACTTCCTGGTGCTCACCCTGCTGCTCCTGTAGCACAGAGGACAATTGTGATAACGACAGATCACCACGGCCAATAGCAACAAACAGGTCATCAAGGCTGTCCTGCTTGCAGGCCTTCAACAGGGCCTCGACATCAGGACGCACGCCCTGGCGTTTTATCTCGCGCTCATAGAGTGCTTTACCATCGATAATATTTTTATCTCTATCGCGTTGCCGGAACCAGCTTCGAATACGATTGCGGGCACGCGATGTCTTTATGTAACCCAGGTGCGGAATCAACCAGTCGCGTACCGGCGCTGGTTCCTTGGTGGTGAGTATTTCAACCTGCTCACCATTTTTCAGTTCATAAGTGAGCTGTACGATGCGACCGTTGACCTTGGCACCACGACAGCGATGCCCGACCTCGGTATGCACGGCATAGGCAAAATCAATCGGGGTTGCGCCCTTCGGCAGATCCATGACCCTGCCCTCTGGTGTGAGCACATAAACGCGATCATGGAACATTTCTGCATGAAAACTATCGAGCAGTTCTTCATCGCGTGTCTGTTCCGGGTCGAGCAACTTACGCAGTGAGTTGATACTTTCCTGAATACTGGCGCCTGCCTGGTTACCTTCCTTGTAGCGCCAGTGTGCCGCAACACCATGTTCGGCAAACTCATCCATCGCGTGCGTTCTAATCTGTATCTCTATCGGCTTGCCCTGTGGGCCGGTGACAGCAGTATGCAGTGACTGGTAACCATTCTTTTTCGGGTTGGCGATGTAGTCATCAAACTCTTTTGCGATATGACGCCACAGGCTATGCACAATACCCAGGGTCATATAACAGTCGGCAACACTTTCGACCACAATTCTTACCGCCCTGACATCAAACAACTCATCAAAGTCGCGGTGCTTCGCGGTCATTTTTTTCCAGATACTATAAATGTGTTTAGGCCTGCCATAGACCTCGGCCTTGACATTATAGGCCTCGAGCTCTTTCTTTAGTGTTGCCACCACCTCCGTGATAAAGGCCTGTCGCTCCTCTCGTTTTTCATCGAGGTAGTTGGCAATACGTCGATAGGTATCAGGTTCCAGGAAGCGAAATGACAGGTCTTCCAGTTCCCATTTCAACTGGCCAATACCGAGCCGATTGGCGATTGGTGCAAATATATCCAGTGTCTCCCTGGCAACCATCTGCTGCTTTTCGGGCGGTGCGTTTTTCAACTGGCGTAGACGCTGCACTCGAAATGCCAGTTTGATCAACACCACACGAATGTCTTCGACCATGGACAACAACATACGGCGCAGGCGCTCGGCCTGCTCTGGCGTGTCATCAATATCGCGCACCTGGAAGGCGTGCAACTGACAGACATTGCGCACCATATCCATGATTTTTTTGCCAAAAACCGCCTCGAGTTCAGCCGCCCTGGCGGGATTGATGAGGCGCGAGGTGCTCAACAGGCTGACGATCAGGGTCTTTTCATCTGAGCCGATCTCGCTCAGTAACAGGGCGACATCCAGGCTACTTGGCAGGGTTTCATCAGGTGGCAGGTCCCAGACGAGTTCACAGGCCTTACGCAACAGCGTCTGGTCTTTAATGGCGGCGCCAATCTGTGCGAGGTATTCATCCATCGAATACCGCTGTGTTATCTGGTTATGTTCACGGGTGCCTTGCATGGCCTGAATTATGCCATGCAAAGACCCGGGAATGGATTTTTAGAGGGGGACTCTATTATTTTTTCTGGCACTTACTGCAGCGGCCGTACAGGGTAAGGCTGTGGTCGGTCACCTCATAGCCTTTTGATTCGGCAATCTTGTCCTGCTGGGCCTCGATGGTTTCATCATAAAATTCTTCAACCTTGCCGCAGGCGACGCAGACGATATGGTCGTGATGACCCGACTGGCTCAACTCAAAGACAGCCTGACCGCCTTCAAAGTGATGCCGTGTTACCAGGCCGGCTGCCTCAAACTGGGTGAGCACGCGGTAAACCGTGGCCAGGCCAACTTCTTCACCCTCATCTAACAATGCACGGTAGATATCTTCAGCACTCTGATGGCGAACTTTGGAGATTTCGAGAAACTCCAGGATTTTCATTCTTGGTAAGGTAACCTTGAGGCCGGCTTTTTTTAGATCGTCTGTTTCCATAACTACTCTTCTACTTATTTTCTATGATAATGGAAGTGAAATACGCTATGATTCCCAGCCGTAATGCTAAACCACTTCGGCAAAAATACCTATGGTTAATCGCTCCCGATTTAAAAAAACATCCATTTTATTGATCTTCGTCGCATTAATCAGCGCATGCGCCAGCTGGCTGCCTGAGGCGCACCGCATGGATGTTACCCAGGGCAATGAAATCAAACGTGAGGCACTGAATAAAATACACGTCGGCATGCGCAAATCAGAGATCACCCCGATTCTGGGCAACCCGACACTGAAAGACCCCTTTCATAGCGGCCGCTGGGACTACATCTACCGTTATGTACCGGGACGTGAACAGGCGATCCAATCAAGGGTAACGCTGTTTTTTGATGGCGACACACTGATTCGAATTGATGACAGTGATTACCGGGAATCCGTCGAAGTTAAGCAGGAGAGCGGTGATGCCGAACAAAAGGAGCAGGCACCGGAAGGCAGTATCTAGTTGCCAATCAGTCCTCGCCAGCACCGCCTTTTTTGGTGACCTTGCCTTCTGCCGCGCGTTTGCGCCGCACCTCCTTGGGGTCGGCGATCAGCGGCCGGTAAATCTCGACCCGGTCACCATCCTGTAGTACCGTGGTCATCACGGTGGCCTTACCAAAAATCCCGACCTTGCTGTTTTCGATATCCAGGTTGGGGAACTTGATCATAATACCGGACTGGACAATAGCGCCACCCACAGTCGTGCCCACATCCACATTCACCGGCAAAATCAGCTGCTGCTCGGGTTCGGCGTAGGCCACTTCGATATTGATGGTCTGCTGTATTGTTTCAGTCTCGCTCACCGTACACCTCAACTGCTCGTTTACAAAAGGCATCTACCAGCGAATTCGCAATCTGGGTAAATATCGGTTTTGCCGCCAGTGACATCATTGCGCTATCGAATTCAAACTCCAGCTCCAGGTTGACCCTGCAGGCACCTTCGGTCTTCAGCGGCTCGAACAACCAGAAGCCACGCAGTTGGGTAAATGGACCCTCGACCAGCGCCATATCGATCCGGCTATTTTTGGTCAGCGTATTCTGCGTGGTAAAGGTCTTGTTCAGCACGCCTTTGGCGATTTCGACCGAGGCCCGCATTTCAGCGTCACTTTCACTCAGTACCTTTGAGGAACGACACCAGGGTAAAAATTTCGAGTACGAACCGACATCATTAACCAGTTCATACATCTCGGTCGCTGAATAATTCACCAGCGCACTACGTTTTATCAATGACAAAATACAACCCTAGCTATTAATAGCACCAATCGCCTTGAGGAACACTATTATAACGGCAATGGGCGTGACGTAGCGGAGCAATATCTGCCACAGCCTGTAGATCCAGCGAGACGTATCCAGCTCCTCGCGACTGGATGCCTCGCGCATGCACCAGGCTGAAAAAATAGCGATAAACAGCCCGCCCAGCGGCAGCATTAAATTGAACGTCAATTTCTCCAGCGTATCGAAGAAGCTGTAGTTCTTAAATATATAAGGAATACTCCAGGTTTTATCCGACCAGATATTAAACGAGAACACGGTGCCCAGACCCAGCAACCAGGTGGCAATACCGGTATACATCGAGGCATACAGACGGTTTATCCCCTTGTTCTCCACCAGCCAGGCGACGGCCGGCTCGATCAGCGAAATCGCCGAGGTCCAGGCGGCAAAGGTCAGCAGGATAAAGAAGGCCGTACCGACCAGCGTACCCGCCTCCATCTGGCCAAAGGCAATCGGCAGGGTCTTGAAGATCAACCCGGGACCGGCACCCGGCTCCAGGCCATTGGCAAAGACGATAGGGAAAATCGCCAGCCCCGCCAGCAGTGCCACCACGGTATCGGCTATCGCGATATACATTGTCGCTTGCACAATGGAGGTACCCCTGGGCAAATATGAACCGTAGACCATAATCGCACCCATACCCAGACTCAGGGTAAAGAAGGCGTGACCCATGGCATCCAGGACACCTGCGTTAGTAATTTTTCCAGGCATAAACATAAAACGCACGCCTTCCATAAAGTGACCGGTGGTCATGGCATAGGCCACCACCATCAGCAGCAGCGCAAACAGCGCAGGCATCAGGTAGCGAACCGCTGTCTCCAGGCCATTTTTTACACCGCGTGCAACCACAACCATGGTCATCACAATAAAAATAGTGTGCCAGGCCAGCAGGCGCTCGGGATCACCGACCAGGTCACCAAAAATCCCATTCACCACGTCCGTGGAGGCACCGATAAACATACCGCTGCCAGTACGAAAGACATAGGACAGCGCCCAGCCGGCGATCACGCTGTAATAGGACAGGATCAGGAAGCCGGCGACAATACCCATCCTGCCGAGCCAGACCCAGCTCTGGTTCCGGTTTTCATCCTTGGCCAGCATTTTCATGGTATTGATCGGGCTTTGGCGGCCGCGACGACCGAGCATAATTTCAGCCATCATCACCGGAATACCGATCAGCGCAATACACAGCAGATAGACCAGCACGAAGGTGCCACCGCCGTTTTCACCGGTAAGGTAAGGAAATTTCCAGATATTACCCAGGCCTACTGCCGAACCGGTTGCCGCCAGGATAAAGACCAGCCGGTTGGACCACTCTCCATGTATCGATTTCCGCTCGTTTGTCATAATACGCACCCGATAAATAAAAACTTGCCGAGAGATTATACAATCCTGGCGGCGAAGGCAAAAAATCCGGGCAAGCCGCTGAAACGGTACAAACGCGCGTGCAACCTGTATACTCTGCCTCGCTCAGCCAAATCTGTTTAAATCTTCAATTACCATGGCCAAAAAGAACAGCAAAAAGAAAATCCCCTCCGGCACTATCGCGCTCAACCGTAAGGCGCGCCATGACTATGCCGTGGAAGATAATTTCGAGGCCGGCCG
>JAOUPA010000304.1 GCA_029880105.1 Gammaproteobacteria bacterium | reverse complement strand
TATTGATCAGGATGGTAATAAATATATCACTGATACTATCCGTAGCCTGATACTGGTTTACGACAAAGAAAATAAATTTGTAAAAATCATTGGTGACGGCAAAACATTCAAACCCTCCGATGTGCTCATCGTTGACAATAAACTATTTATCACTGACATCAAAAACCATCGCATACTGGTACTGGATAAAACCAGCAACGAACAGCTTTATACCATTGGCAGCGTAGGCTCCAAAGAGGGTGAATTATTTTACCCGACCAACCTTGCACTCGGGCCAGATAATCATCTGTACATCAGTGAAACCACCAACTTTCGGATACAGAAATTTACCCTTGATGGAAAATTCGTGAAAAGTTTTGGCAAGGTCGGTTCCGGCCTCGGGCAGTTCTCCCGTCCAAAAGGTATCGCTATCGACCGTAAAGGCAGGATGCACGTAGTCGATGCTGCCTTCGAGAATGTCCAGATCATTGATAGTGAAGGCAAGCTACTCATGTTTTATGGTGAGCCAGGACCACATCGAGCCAATATCAACCTGCCTGCTGACGTCGTCATCGATTATGACAATATTGATTATTTCCGTAAATATGCAAAACCCGGGTTCCAGATAGAATATATTATTTTAGTGAGTAGCCAGTTCGGCAATAGCAAAGTAAACGTTTTTGGTTTCGGCAAAATGGCAGGTATGAATTATTCGGACAGCCAGATAACCGAATGACTCTATGGGAGTTAAAGATATAAAACTTGACAAAAAACTGTCATATCTTTTCATAACGACCCTACAACTGGTGCTTTTGGTCCTGCTGAATTCAACTCCCGGTAAAGTGATAGCTATGGAAACAATTCAGGCTTTCAAGATGACTGATATCGACAGCAAACTAACGCTGCGCTACCTGCTCGATGAACAGACAACCTTTCACTCCGGCATCAAATCACAGCAGGACAGCCACCCAACATTCCAGGAAGAGTTCAGCGTACAAACACACAATTATATTTTTCACCCCAACATGCTAAGTATCGATCTGGGCGCCAGCCTGTTGCTTGATCAAAGCCGCTACCAGACATTAACTGAAGAATATTCTAACGAAGAAGAGTTACTCGGTTACAACACACGCCTTGATTTTTTCAAGAAAAAACCCGTTCCGGTTTCACTGTATTACGATAAACAAAATCCTTCTGTATCGGTCGGACTGGGTGGCCGCTATTTGCAGGAAAATACAAAATACGGGGTCGACCTTGCTGTACTGGAGCCCTTATCACCTATACAGATTTCACTCAAAGCCTATCGCCATACCACACTAGGGGAAGGTTTCAATCAAACCACCGATGACGAACTTGAACATGCTGATCTACGCCTCTATGGTGCCTATGGTTCGGGCAACCATGCTCAGCTATCACACCAGGTCAATAACCGCGATTCCCGAAGCGGCAGCACCAATCTGCCTATCAACACACGCACGACCAGCACTACGACAACATATTTTGATTCAAAAAATCTATTTGGTGACCTACGTCAGGTTCAGTTGATCAACAATATTTCTTACAGCACCCAGGAAGAATACCCTAAACGTGAGGAGCTTCGCTTTAACCCATCAGTCAACTGGCAGCATAATCAAAAATTCAATTCATTTTACCGCTTCAACTACACCGATGCTGATGAAGAAACAATCAGTACCAAACTTAAAAATTTCATTGGCGGTTTCGGCTACAGCGATCTCAATAATAGCGGCAGCATGGATATACATGGTGAAAATAATAAATCCACCAGCATCGAGTACCAGAATAGAGGAATAAGATTCCAGATCAGTCATAATCATCCCTTTACTGCTAGCAAGCTGAAAGTGAGTTACAGTGGCAGTATGGATCGCCGTGACCAGACTGCCAGCAGTGCTATATCAAATATTTTTGGTGAAGAACATATCTTGAATGGCACCACCCCGAGTACTCTGGTACATGATTATATTGAAAACAATAGCATCATCGTCTCCAACACTGGCCGCACCCAGATCTATATTGAAAACCTGGACTACAGGCTTATAACT
>JAOUPA010000303.1 GCA_029880105.1 Gammaproteobacteria bacterium | reverse complement strand
CCATTTCTGGCCGGAGAAAAAATATTTTGATTCGGTCAATTTTTCGATACCCAGGCTGAAGCATGTACTACGCGCCAAGGCAGTTTTGTGTTCGGGGCTGAAAGTCGATTTCTTCGATGAAAAAAGTGGCGAGAAGGAATCCTGGTTGTATGAAGGTGGTCTGGAAGATTACCTGGGCGAATACCTGGCTGATCGTGACATCCTGCCACAGGAGCCTTTTTCTGGCAGTATTAAGGGTAACCATGAACATGTCGACTGGGCATTGAGCTGGCAGGTTGATGTGGGTGAGCTGGTGGGTGAGTCATACGTTAATTTAATTCCCACCGCACAGGGTGGTACTCACGTTAATGGTCTGCGTACCGGATTAACAGAAGCACTGCGTGAGTTCTGTGAATTCAGAAACTTGTTACCTCGCGGCGTTAAGCTGAGCCCTGAGGATGTCTGGGATCGCGTTTGCTATGTGTTATCGGTGAAATTGAGTGATCCCCAGTTTTCTGGACAGACCAAAGAGCGCCTGTCATCACGAGAGTGTGCCGCGTTTGTCTCTGGTGTCATCAAAGATGCCTTCAGTCTCTGGCTGAACCAGCACACTGAAGCAGGTGAAGGTATCGCCATGCTGGCGATTGAGAATGCACAGAAACGTCTGCGTGCAGGTAAGAAAGTGGTGCGTAAGAAAGTCACCACAGGGCCAGCGCTGCCCGGCAAGCTGGCCGACTGTGCCTCGCAGGATCTGGGTCGTACCGAACTGTTTCTAGTGGAAGGTGATTCGGCGGGCGGCTCAGCCAAGCAGGCACGTGATCGAGAATACCAGGCGATCATGCCGCTACGTGGAAAAATCCTCAATACCTGGGAAGTTGAACACGATCAGGTACTAGCCTCACAGGAGGTGCACGATATCTCTGTTGCTCTGGGTATCGAGCCGGGCAGCAGTGACCTGAAAAATTTACGTTACGGAAAAATCTGCATTCTCGCGGATGCGGATTCTGATGGTTATCATATAGCTACCTTGCTCTGTGCCCTGTTCCTACGGCACTTTCGTGCGCTGGTCGAGGCGGGTCATGTTTATGTTGCACTACCACCACTGTTTCGTATCGATGTTGGTAAGCAGGTTTTCTATGCGCTCGATGAATCAGAAAAGCAGGGCGTACTTGACCGAATTGAGGCGGATAAAATTCGCGGTAAGATCTCCGTTTCACGCTTCAAAGGTCTGGGTGAAATGAATCCAATGCAGCTACGTGTTACCACGCTGGCACCTGATACCCGACGCCTGATTCAGCTAGTTGTAGAAAACGGCGACAAGAGTAGCCAGATGATGGATATGTTACTGGCGAAGAAACGGGCATCAGATAGAAAGACCTGGCTGGAAACCAAGGGCGATCTCGCAGAAATTTAGTAATACATCAATGTGCCAGTTTATGGCCACTAGAAAAATATAACGAGCATTATGGCTGATCAATCAGAAATAGATTTTGAAGGTATAGAAAAACAACCGATGTCGGTGTTCACCGAGAAGGCCTACCTGGATTATTCCATGTACGTCATTCTCGACAGGGCACTGCCATACATCGGCGATGGTTTGAAACCGGTACAGCGACGTATTGTTTATGCGATGTCAGAATTGGGACTGAATGCCACCGCCAAGCATAAAAAATCTGCCCGTACCGTTGGTGATGTACTGGGTAAATATCACCCGCATGGTGATAGTGCCTGTTACGAAGCAATGGTGTTGATGGCGCAGCCATTTTCCTATCGATATCCGCTGGTTGATGGCCAGGGTAACTGGGGTTCTTCGGACGATCCAAAATCATTCGCCGCGATGCGCTATACCGAGTCAAAACTGGCCGCATACACTGAAGTCCTGCTCTCTGAGCTGGGGCAGGGCACGGTGAAGTGGCTGCCCAATTTCGATGGCTCGTTGGAAGAACCTGAAACCCTACCGGCACGCCTGCCTAATGTATTGCTCAATGGTGGTACTGGCATTGCAGTGGGTATGGCCACTGATATTTTGCCGCACAATCTGCGTGAAGTAGCGAGTGCCTGT
>JAOUPA010000302.1 GCA_029880105.1 Gammaproteobacteria bacterium | reverse complement strand
TTTCAAGCCGGCACCAAACGAATCTGACTTTCTGTTACCTGACAAATTATTTGCATCAAGTGAAAACTGGCCAAAATTTTCCAGGCCCTGCGCATGAAAACGCTGGCCAGCGATAACAAAACTGCCACCAAAGGCATGCTTGTCATCCATTTTTTTCGAAAAACTGACATTAACAAACAACTGCGCCAGATTAACACCTGCAGTACCAGCACCATATACACCTGGCGCCTCAGTAATTGGCAATGCAGGTGAAGTTGGCTGAGGTAAAGTAGCACTACCAGTTTTATACTCGGTATTCATACCGCCGTTACCATAGATAGAAACACCAACGGTACTGTCAGTATTTAACTGCCAGTTATAAGCAAAATGCGGGATAAGGAAAAAATCTCTTTCACTGTCAACAGAGCCTGGATTCACACTGAATGGGGGTGCACATGCACCAGAAGGATGTGGAAATTGACAGACACCAAAAGCATCGAATACTGGTGCGCCAACTGGTGCAGGCGGTGCACCAGTAACCGTATAACCACGTGGCGACGGAGCAAACAGCTGCAGACCAAGGTCCATACGCTCACCAACAAATGCCATACCTGCCGGGTTAGTTGCTGCTGCCATCGCATCCTGGGAATAGGCGGTACCTGCGCCTGCCAGACCCTTTTCTTTTGTACTGTAGCCGTGACTAAAGTATCCATTAGTTGCATTGACGGCAGGTGATGCGATCACGCCTGAAACTGCAATTGCTAAAAGTGATTTTTTCACCATTGTTCTCATTATTTTCTACCTCCAACGGCAGGTGTATTTTAAGTCTTAAGAGACTTTTTTATTAGAAGAATGAAGTATCCATTTCAACTAGTTATATTAGATAGTTTAGAAACAACAGGGTGTCAATCAGATATCTTGATTTCCATGTAATTTTTATGATTTTTATTAAATTCTTTTACAATCATCACCTGAACTAATGTATAAATTATATTTATCAATAAATGATTAACTGAAATCAAACAGGTTCGCCCTGGTTATTGACACAGGTTGCATGCAACTTTCGGCCATCAGCGCCCTCTAATGAAACGACTATCAGATACCAGGGCTTATTAAACTGATATCATGTTCAGAAATTTCATCTGCTGCAAACCTTAAGACCGATGCCAGAACTAACATCAGAAACAAGACAATCTGTATAATCAAATCGCAAAACATGCTCAATTCACTATTTACAAAAGATTTATCTAAATTGGCGTCGGCATGCTTAAAATTTAATCTTATCCTGCTGTTAGCCATTACCACCGCAGTACGCGCCGACCTGCCGACCCTGGGTGACCCAACCCTCGATAGTTTTAGCAGTAAAGAAGAGCAGCAGCTTGGCCTGGGTTTTTACCGTTCGTTGCGGGCAAACCTGCCATTCGTCGATGACCTGCAGATAAACTATTATCTCAACAGTATCGGTAAAAGATTAGCCTCACATTCTGACGCTGCAGGTGATGAATTTCACTTTTTTATCATCAAGGCACCAACGATCAACGCTTTCGCCGGACCTGCTGCCTACATCGGGATACATACCGCACTTATCCTTGAAGCAAAAAATGAAAGCCAACTGGCCAGCGTCCTGGCGCACGAGATCGCCCACGTCTCACAACGCCATCTGGCGCGCGCATTCGATAACTCCGGCAATGCAACAGCACTGACCATTGCAGCCCTGCTGGCGGCTATTTTAGTCGGATCACAGGATTCACAGGCCGGACAGGCCATTTTCATGTCTGGCATCGCAGGAAGCCAGCAATCTTCTATCAATTTCACCCGCAGTAATGAGTATGAGGCTGACCGCGTTGGTATAGGGATATTAGCCAATACCGGTATTAACCCGCAGGGAATGGTTGATTTCTTTGAAATCCTGCTGGATAAAAGCCCAGAAGGCGGCATCGAATATTTACGCACCCATCCATTGAGCAGCAACCGTGTTTCTGAAGCTAAAAACAGACTGGACAAAAAAAGCCTCGCTTTACCTGCTGATACGCTGGATTTTCAATTCACCAAAGCCCGTCTGGCTGTCTT
>JAOUPA010000301.1 GCA_029880105.1 Gammaproteobacteria bacterium | reverse complement strand
GACGCCAAGTATAATCTGGAAAATACCACTCAGGCTGGCAGCGTTTATTTTGGCCAGTGCCGAGCGACTAACCGCATAAAGGCCAATACCATAGACGGTGGCATCGGCGAGCATATCCAGAGAATCGGCGATCAGCGCGGTAGATTCACTCAATATTCCCAGAGTGATTTCAATAAAAAACATGAACGCGTTGATGAGCAGCAGAATAATTAAAATTCTGCTTTGCTCTTGATTGTTGATTTTTATTTCACAGTCACAGCCCGACATGGCGAGATTGTATTTAGTTTTTCATCTGGACACCAGACATTTGAATAGCATGTCACAGAAAAATATCTCGCTAGCACTGAAGAAGAGTGGCAGGATTTCTAGTCAGGCAATAACAGTAACCGCCTAATAACAGGGATGTTGCTCGGGCTGTGATTAATTAATATCTTTACATGCCATTGCCAAATTTATCGTGAAAAATAGTAGTATTCTCACGCAT
Organism: Gammaproteobacteria bacterium; assembly: GCA_029880105.1. GTDB lineage: Bacteria > Pseudomonadota > Gammaproteobacteria > SZUA-229 > SZUA-229 > LH-M37. Next base: position 1,569 of record JAOUPA010000301.1, on the reverse strand, counting down.
ATTTTTTAGTGCAACAGCGTAACCCTTCAGAATGCCCAGCGCCCAAGAGATACGTTCCCTGAAATAACTGTCGGCGTCGGCATTATTGTCCGCTGCATTGTCGTTAAGGATACTTTCTACATGGCGAAGAATCAGGTGCTCAGGGATATAACAGATGCGGTTGTTTTTATAACTGCTCATGCGCAGCTCGGCGACCGGGTAGGCGCCGCCATCACCGGAAGAAACACCAACAATCAGTGCAGGCTTGTGGCCAAGTTCGAAGCGGTTGAACATCAGGAAGAAATTTTTCAGGCCAGCTGGAACCTGTCCATGCCATTCTGGTGAGATAACAACAAAACCATCGCTTTCACTGAGTTCTTTTTTCAGTGGTGCGAGTCGTTGGTTCCACTCTTCATTATTTTCCCAGAGCGACTGATCCCACAGCGGTAATGGGTTATCAGCCAGCGTATAGACAAAAGTCTCTATATCGCTGTGCTCAGCTTTGAGTGTTTTGTTAATGTAGTGTGCGATCTTTTCGCTCTGTGATGGATTGCGGTGACTGCCGCTGATAATAGTAATTTTCATGTTTTGCCTTATTGTGTAACTTAACAACAAATATACCGAACTTTGCAGTGATGACAACACTAAATTGTGTAATGAATTGAGTGGCTAAATTACTGTGCATAAAAAAGCCGCTGATCCTTTCGAATCAGCGGCTTTTTATCGAATTAATCAGCAGAAATTACTTGCCGATTTTTGCCTTAATTGCTTCGATCACTGCATCGCTAGAGGTAGCGTTAACAGTCAGCAGCATGCCTTCTTTTTCGTAGAAGCCAGCCAGAGGTGCTGTCTTTTCATTGTAAACGTCCAGGCGGTTGCTGATTGCTTCTTCGGTCTCGTCAGCACGCTGGGTAACAGGGCCACCACACTTGTTGCAAACGCCTTCCTGTTTTGGTGGGTTAGATTTAACGTTATAAATCTCACCACAGCTTTCACAGGTACGACGAGTCGTCAGACGGTCAAGAATAACGTCACGTGGCACATCGATGTTAACTACACAGTCCAGCTCTTCGCCCATGTCGGCCAGCATTTTTTTCAGTGCCTCAGCCTGTGGGATAGTGCGTGGGAAACCGTCTAACAGGTAGCCAGGCTTGCAATCGTCTTCTTTCAGACGGTCAGCCATAATGCCCATGATCAGGTCATCAGAAACCAGGTCGCCAGCTTCCATTGCCGCTTTAGCTTTCATACCAAGCTCGGTGCCGGCAGCAACAGCGCCGCGCAGAATGTCACCAGTAGAGATTTGTACAGAACCGTCAAGCTTGGTCAGTAATTTTGCAACAGTGCCTTTACCTGCACCAGGCGCACCTAAAAGAATCAGTTTCATGGGATATCCTCATTAAATCGTTAATCATTTGTGTAAAGAGGGTGTTAATAACCCAGTCCGTACACGCTAAAAAAATGAGCGCGTATTTTCTGGGTTTTGGGGCCTGAAAGCAAATCTATTTAGGGGTAGGTGATCAGTGTCGGCAGCCAGTAAAAAAGCGCTTTTGGCGCCAATGTTGGCTGAATTTAGATAGAATACTCAAACAC
>JAOUPA010000082.1 GCA_029880105.1 Gammaproteobacteria bacterium | reverse complement strand
TATTACGTAAAATTCGAGTTGACAGCTTGCTAATACAAGGGCGTAGCCATGTAGGTCGATCGTTATCGTTAAACTTCTCGCTTTTCCATAAAAGATTTATTTCGTCTAAGTGTTGATCAAGGAAGACAGGCTCGGCGAAGTTGGTGTATACCTTGCCAAAGTTACCACGAATTTTAAAAATGGAGCTAATGGTGTTAAATAAAGTCTCAGATTTTTTTTCTTTTCCAGATAGTTCGGCATAATATGCCTTGCTTTCCATAAGCTTTTCATAGCCAATGTAAACCGGAATAAAAACAATAGGTTTTTGGCGATCTCTGAGATAGGCGCGTACAGTCATGGACAACAAACCTGGCATAGGCTTGAGGAGGCGACCAGTACGACTACGACCACCTTCAATAAAGTATTCTATTGGCATGCCTGTAGCAAGAAGTTCTGCGAGATACTCAAATAAAACGGCAGAATAAAGTTCATTGCCACGAAAGCTTCGTCGAATAAAAAAGGCACCACAGCCACGGAGAATAGAGCCAATAATTGGCATGTTAAGATTTTTTCCAGCAGCGATGTAAGGAATGGCAAGACCTTCACGATGAATGAGATAGGATAGCAATAAATAATCAATATGACTGCGATGACAGGGTAGATAGACTAGCTCATGACTACGTGAAAGCTCTGCAAGCCTATCCTCGTTAGCGACATCAATGCCAGAATAAAACTTATGCCAGAAGGTGGTGAGCAGACGCTGCATAATCGAAATAGATATATTGGTACAGTCTGCGACAATCTCATAAAGATAGCGTTGCGCATGCAAGCTTGCCTTAGACAGTCTGATGCTATCTTCATTGCTACGTTTACTGATAGAAGATTTAACGCTCTCTCTATTAAGTAGGTCACTTACGAGTGTGCGACGGTGTGAAATGTCAGGCCCAAGTGTTGCAGTTTTGATTTGCTTTTGATGATCTGAGAGTAGATTTTGCAGTGAGTCAATGATCTCGTCATTACTCTGATCACTGAAATCCGACGCATTGATGGTGATGACTTTAGAGAAATTGAGCAGAGTATCACGGCCATGGAAGAGGATGGTGAGCAGTTTACGGAAACGGCCCATAGCCCATGCATCTGCGAGTAGAATGCCTAGCCAGTTTTTTTGTTTGGTTACAGGCCTGCCCCAGAAAACAGAGACTGGAACAAACTGAAGTTTGTCACCTGGGTGCTCACGCAGTAGTTCAATAATTCCACGAAGCATACGTGAACGCTTGGGTTGTTTAGTTAGCCAGGCCATGAGAGTTCTACGTGGTGCTATAGTGTAAACAGAGTGCCATGCATTTAGATAGGGCGATGCAATATTATCTAAAGGTGATGGTAAATTCAGGCGAGTACATTCTTTGTCGAGTACTAACAGACTTGACCATGCGCGGTCATCGAGCACATAGACTACCGGCCAGTCTGGATTAATACCAATGGCATCGATAATTGCAGGGCGAGTGCGTACATTTATGGCTGTACTTAGTAAACGGCCAGAAATAAGGTTAAAAATTCGTCTGAAATGCATCATTAGTGTCAGCTCATTCAAAGAATACCGATAAGCTAACAATAGCACGATGGTGTGGGCTGTCTAGGCCAGTTTTAGACTTGATTTAAAAAGGCGACCTGCCTTACAGATGTTGCTGGATCGGGAGCAGTGAAAAGACGAATTTTGCTATGCGTTGCCACAGGCTACGCGCTGGCTGCTGGGTGATGATTTCGTCCTTGCTCTGCCAGATAAGCCTGCCTTTTTCATTGAATTTAACCTGCCAGTAATGGCCGTTATCAAGGTCCTCAATAAAGGCCTTATACACATTATGTGTCAGTTCGGTATTATTTATTAAAATACCAATTTCAGTATTAAGGCACTCTGATCTTGGATCAAGGTTAAGGGTGCCAACATAAACAGAATGGTCGTCATAAATGATGGACTTGGCATGCAGGCTGAGATAATCAATGTTGATGGGTGAGGCAGAATAAGTAGATCGATATCTAGGTTCTGCGCGAAATTCAAACAACTCTACACCCATGCCCAGTAATTGTTTGCGATAACGTTCGTAGCCGGTGAAGGCAGCAGTCACATCAATGGATGCCAGAGAGTTGGTTAATACCCGTATTTTTACGCCCTTGTTGAGCAGCGTCTGAAATGATGAGATTAGCGCATTGCCAGGAATAAAGTAAGCACTAATAATCGTGAGTTGTTTACTGGTATGCATGTTGCACTGGTAGAGCTCGTGCGCCATGTGCTTTTCTTCGAGACTGTTGGTGTGAGGAAGATCGTAAAAAACCTGGGCATTGGAAATAATGAGTTGCTGCTGCAGTTGAGTATTGTTGAGCAATTCGCGTTTTAGCTTATCAATACGCTGGATTAGGGCCTGCGAAGTAAGCATATTTTTTTCAAGAAGCTTTATCATGTGGCGATAATTAATTTTACCTGGCCTGAAGGCGATGAGACGCCGTGCGGTTTTAGATAGTGAGCTATTCCAGAATAGATCAAAGCTATAAGATAGTTTTTTTACCGAATGACCACATACCATTAAATCAAGATCTCGAAAAACAAAAGAGCGATTGAGCCCAAAAAACTCATCACCAATATTGCGGCCACCAATAATAGCTACCAGGTTATCCGCAATGAGCAGCTTATTGTGCATGCGATGATTGAGTCTTGATAAATCCCAGAGCAGCTCTATGGTGCGAACAAGATGTAGTGGCCAACGTAGCTTGAAAGGATTAAATATGCGTACCTCTATATTTCTGTGACGGTTAAGTGTGGCTATATTATGGTCGGCACCCAGTGTATGAATGTCATCGATGAGAAGACGGACACGAACCCCACGGTCTGCAGCAGCAATTAATTTGCTGATTAGCCATCTACCTGATATATCAGGATGCCAGTGATAGTATTGGGCATCGATAGTGTGTTGTGCCTGCTCAATCAGTGCAATTCGCCATGCTAGGGCTTCATCATTATTATGAATGGCAAGAAATTTTGAAGCGATCTCAGTTGAATCAGGTTCTGGATGGATGTCAAAAAGTTGTGCCAGGGGAGTAGTGTAATCTGGCTTTTTAGCGTAACTGGGATGATGATCTTTTCGTAAATGCATGGCTAGAGATTAGTATAAATAGCCGGTAAGAATGAGGCAATGATGGCTATGTGTAGCTATCCCAGAGATCACAATTTTAACAAGGTGAAAAGACACCACCAAGCTGGTCGATGAGCTTAGATTTAATAGCCGCTACCTGTGATGGGTCATATGTCTGCCTGCCATCAGCGCCCCAGACTACACCGGGCCAGCAGAAATCACCAATTCGTCGGGCAACCAGGTGAATGTGCATCTGGTTAACAATATTGCCTATGGAGGCAATATTGAGTTTGTCGACTGTGAAGTTCTTATATAGATAATCAGAAAGAAGATTAATTTCCTCTAGTAGCTCAAGTTGTTGAATTTGAGGTAGTTGATAGATTTCAGTGACAGCGGTATCTGGTACCAGAATAAACCAGGGTACGAGTGCATTGTTGAGCAAGAGTAAACGACTGGTTTTCAGATGGCCCAGTGTGAAGCAATCATGGTTCAGTCGAGGGTCAAGTTCAAAATGGGTTAAACTATTCATTGCAGGTTTCTGACCTGCTGAACAAGTACCCAGGGTTTGACGACCACAGCCCAGACCGTGGCATCATCGTTGTACCAGACCCTGGCCTGTTCGTCGGGTACGGGCATAACCTGACTGTCCTGCATCCATTTTTCAACAATGGCCTTGTCGTCATTGACAAAGCAAGAGGCAACCTCAATAAGATCAAGCTCAGTAGAAACATATATTGCCATGCCAGTGGCAAAAAAGTATTGCAGTTCTTTCCATGCAATTTTGGAGGTCTCGGCAACAATTTGCTGGATTACAGCGTCGATATTGTTCTCAGTCATGATCGTTGTCCAAGTTTATATGCCTCAATTAAGGCAGTTTTTAAAACTGGCTCAGCATCTAGATCATCTATAGACAAAATACTGCGAGCAATTTCTGAGACGACATTGAGAATTTTCTCGTCATGAAGTGCCTGTTCAAAGGCGTCGATATCGAAAATTCCCTCATTGAGAAAAGCAGTTGCCAGGCCTTTAGCCTCTGAAAAAGCCAGCTCTTCAGCCTGTAGCATTTCATATTCATAGGAATAAAGATCAATACCATTATGTTTAGCCAATACAGGATAAAGAGCCTCCATGCTTTTCATGGTATGGATATGCCTATCAAGGTCAAGTTCGATAGAAGGGGAGAGTCTTTTCCCCTTAAAGAAAAATTCTGCGCTGATGACGATGCTGTTTTTCATAATATTATTTAGGTATATTGATAAATAATCATCGAAATTATACCTTTAAAATCTTCATCACAGGCTCACTTAGATCGGGGTTATCATCAAAGCCGGACACCAGTAAAACAGTATTGCCAGTTTTGGTCAATTTACACTGCTTCGAAAGAGAGACACTAAGTGTTTTCCAGTTATGCGTAGCTTCTTCATTGGCCTCGATGGGAATAACGCCCCAATGTAAGGCCAGTCTCCTGCATACTTCACTATGGGGGGAGACACCAAGCAAAGGTGCCCCAGGTCGATTGGCTGCAAGAATTTTTGCTGTAGTACCACTGCGTGTCGGAACGACAATTCCCTGAAGTTTTAAGTCATGCGCCAGAGAGGTAACAGCGTGAGAAACCGCCTGGCGAATAGTGAGTTTGGCGTGTGTGGCTGGAGTAATAGTATTATCGGCAAAGGAATTATATTGCCACTGATGAGCTTCAATTTCATGTAGAACGCGATCCATCGTATTCACGGCCTGTATCGGATACTTTCCAGAGGCAGTTTCTGCAGACAGCATAACTGCATCAGTGCCGAGCAGGGCAGCATTGGCAATATCACCAACTTCAGCACGAGTTGGGCGCGAACTTTCGATCATGGACTCGAGCATTTGGGTAGCAACAATTACGGGTGTATTCATATAGCGAGCCTTGGCGATCAGCTCTTTTTGAATCAGTGGTACCTGTTCCGCAGGCAGTTCAATACCAAGGTCACCACGGGCCACCATGATAGCGTAGGAATTCTCAATAATTTTATCAATGTTAGTGATCGACTCAGGGCGCTCAATTTTAGAGATAACGGGAATAAGGTGCCCGTGTTTTTTCATGTAATTAACAAGGGAAAGCACATCTTTTTCGCTTCGGACAAAACTAAGAGCAACAAAATCAGCGCCGAGTTGCATTGCGAGCGCAACGTCTTTTTTATCTTTGGTTGTAAAGCTGGATACTGATACATCTGAGTCTGGTAGGTTAATGCCTTTATTGTTTTTTAGTATGCTGCCATGAATAATTTTGCAAGTGATATTCTTGCCAGATATATTTACTACACGTAGTTCCATATTGCCGTCATCGAGCAATATACGGTTACCTTTTTTTACATCTTTATAAAGGTTGTTATATTGCGAAACAATCAGTCCTTGCTCGCCAATTTTTTTATCACAACTGATAATGATAGTTGAGTTTTTTTTCAGGGTAATGGAATCATTTTTAAATTTCCCGGTCCGAATTTTAGGGCCGCAGAGATCCATTAAAATGGCGACGTGTTGCCCCATCTGCATAGCGATTTTGCGAACCATCGTAAAAGAACGGGTATGTTGTTCATGATCGCCATGTGACATATTTAGCCTGAAAACATTGACGCCAGCCTTAATAAGCTTTTCGATCATCGTAGGATTAGCCGTTGCTGGGCCCAAGGTGGCAATTATTTTGGTACGGCGCCAGTGTAGAGAAGTTTTGATTGGCTTAATATTCTTCATCACGGTTCCATTAAGTGAAAGCTGAATAGCACAAAGAATAGACTATTAAGCAGGTGATTAAAATAGATTAAGTGGGCTTAAATAGCTGCTTGACCAAAGTTGTTTATAGATAATATGGAGTTCTAAATTAAATATTAGAATTACCGACATTTGCCAACATAACTACCAAGAATGCTGGTTGATACAGAAGATATTTCAGTTTCTCCCATGGCTGTAGTGCCGTTGTAGGTTAACTTGCCAGTATGAACATAGGTATTGCCTTTTGTTTCACATTGCATGGTCCAATTAACCTGGTTTTCCTCAATAGTTTGTGAAGTGAGTGAGCAATTTTCACTTCTGGGTGGCTTTGGTGCCATGTTTTTAGGAGTAATACATGACCGGTATTCGATAACAGGCAAACCTGATGGTGTAGCTGGTATATTAATTGTTGTTGTCCACTCCCACATGCCGAGTTTTGCATTTATGGCGAGAGCCTGTGTTGATGTCATAATAAGGCCAGAACACAGAATAAATTGAGTAAAGCTATTTAATATGAGGCGCATATAATTTCCTTGATAGTTTAACGATTAAAGAGCCACGTTAATTATTATTTTAATTTATTTTATCACTGCGCATCATGCACGTTTTTGAGAAGGTTTAACACGGGTTATCGGTACTGGCGTAAAGTTGAAATAAAATGATTACGGTAATACTGTGCTGCGCTAATGCCATTGGCTTTAACATCGACGATTTTCCAGGCATTGCCCTGTGCTTTCATACGAAAATCTAGCCGATCCGGTTGCTGGTTGGGGCTGAAAAGCAGGGTTGATACCTGTGCTTCTCCAGGGCCACGAAATTGTGCGCGCTGGATGTTTATCCGGGTCGAGCTGGCATTGTAGGTACTTAGGTGCTTGTCCAGGCTATTGAGGAAAGATTTTTTTACCTGCGCCTCCAGATCCTGCAGGTTGTCAGCATTCATACGCCGAGCATAGGGGCCTGCTATCCAGTAAGTCATTTCATCGAAAGCAAAGCGCGGAATAATCTCTTTCTCGATAAAATTACGAAGTAGCTCAGGATTGGTATTGTCCTTGTTAGCACTGAATTTCTGTAGCTTTTCTAGGGTGTTTTGAATTGTTGTGACAGGATTCTCGAGATTCTGTTGTGGTGGTGTGTAATGACGATTAAATCCCTGTACAGGGCCAGATATTGTCAAAAAAAATACAACCAGCAATGGTAAATAGTGCTTCATAAAATCCCCACGATTTGTATAAGTCACCATCACTGCCTGTCAGGATGGTGACATAGCGTTAATAAACAACGATGAGTATAATTAAATCACTAATTATTTAAAGCCAAGCGCACCACGTATCTGGGCGATCTGGACTTCCTTGCGTTCAAGTTCATGCAGGAGTTTGGATATCATGCCAGGGCCTGCTGCATAGGCTCGTGCATAACCCAGCTTTATACCGAGTTTGGTGATTTCCTGAGCAAGTAATTCTGCCTCTTCGTCTTCCAGGCGAGTTGCTTTACCAGCCAATAATTTCTTTGCATCTTTTATCAGTACACCAGACATTTTTAACACACCTCATCAAGTTTATAGTCATATGACTATTTATAATTATTCTTACCTCGCTCTAAGGGAATGCTATTCCCCCTTAGTTGAAGATAACATAACCGAAATCAAATTATCACCAATTATTTGTGTAGTAAATGGTTGAAAATTACTCGTCAAATGCAAAGGCGATGCGATCTTTAAGTTTATTTAGTGCAGCTTGTGCGCAGGCTGCGTCTTTATCACCGCCAGGTGCACCACTAACACCAATTGCACCGATGTTGTTACCACCGGAAACGATCTTAAGGCCACCTTCCATTACAATCAATCCATTAATGTGATTCAACTCTGGTCGTATATCCTCACGCGCCTGCTTGAAGTCACCGGTATCCATCCATGCCATCACTGCCATATTGGCTTTTCGTTCAGCAATTTCCAGTGTAAATCTGGCGGCGAGATCATCGCGCAGTGCTGCACGAACTGAGCCTGATCGATCAACCACGACAGCACTGATATGGTAGCCATCTACACGACAGGCCGTGATTGCCTCATCAGCGATGTCACGAGCCAGTTCCATGCCTATATTGATATCGGTAACTGCGTCAGCGGCATAGACGTTAAGGCAGGCAAGTAAGGAAAGAACGCTGGCAGGAAGCCGTTGAGTGAATAATGAGCGCATATAGATAACCTCTATGTTTTTCCTCAGAAGAATATACCGCTTTAAAACTGGAAAAGGCAAATAGAGATTTATTTAGTCATCATTCAGCTTGGGAGCTTCAGCCAGTTGCAGGCTTTTATTGAGAGCCAGCTGTAATTGCTGCTGATTCTGCCACTCCTGCTGCTTGATCACTAAATATTCAGCCTTATCCATTTCGTGTAACTGTGGATAGCGCTCATTTTGCTTAAACCAGTTCTCCAGTATCTCGTCATGCTGTATAGCCCCTGATCTGGACTGAGCACTGAGAAAAGTATCGATGGCGAGCTGGTAGCGCATTACATTACGCTCGATAATACCCT
>JAOUPA010000240.1 GCA_029880105.1 Gammaproteobacteria bacterium | reverse complement strand
ATGGAGATAACCCGTTGGACTGGGCGCAAAACGTGTACGAACTGTCATAATATTTTAAGCCGCTAAAACAACAATAAAACGTGAAATTATTACAATCTCACTTCCTGTTGATCAATATTCTGCAAAAACCATTGATAGGTCTGGCGCAAACCTTCTTCCAGAGAAATGCTGGCCTGCCAGCCTAACGTTTTCAGTCGATCGACATCCATCAGCTTCCTTGGCGTGCCATCGGGCTTGCTGGCATCAAAGCCTAACTCACCTTCAAAACCTACGACCCGCTTAATGGTCTCCGCTAGTTCACGAATGGTGCAATCAACACCGGTGCCAACATTGATGTGCGAGAGCATCGGCTGGGTATTTTGCGCATAGGCCCCAGTGTCCATTTCCAGTACATATATCGAAGCCGCCGCCATATCATCAACGTGCAGGAACTCACGCATAGCATTACCTGTACCCCAGACCACTACCTCCTTAGCATTGTTCTGTTTGGCTTCATGGAAACGACGCATCAAGGCGGGAATAACATGCGAATTTTCCGCATGGAAATTATCTCCCTGTCCGTACAGATTGGTCGGCATCACCGAACGGTAGTCGGTGCCGTACTGGCGGTTGTATGATTCGCATAGTTTGATGCCTGCAATCTTGGCCAGCGCATAAGGCTCATTGGTCGACTCCAGCACACCCGTAAGCAAGGCGTCTTCGCGCATAGGTTGCGCCACTGCCTTGGGATAAATGCACGAACTGCCGAGAAAAAGCAGACGCTCGACACCATTATGATAAGCAGCGTCAATGACGTTGGCTTCGATCATCAGGTTGTCATAAATAAATTCAGCTGGATAGGTATTATTGGCATGAATGCCACCGACTTTTGCCGCTGCAAGAATAACGTAATCGGGTTTTTCTTCAGCGAAAAAAGTCTGTACCTGCTGCTGATTCGTCAAATTGAGATCTTTGTGAGTACGTGTTATCAGATTAGTGATACCACGCTGTTCAAGATTACGAATAATAGCAGAACCAACTAAGCCGCGATGACCGGCGACATAAATGCGTGATTTAGATGTAAGCACGGTATTTAACCAATAAAATCATTCGTGATAATCAAACGCTTTAAAACCGTGTTTTTTCACCAGCTCATCACGTTTAGCTAACTCTAAATCAGCTTCCATCATCTCCTGAACCATTTCCTTTAATGTTATCTTTGGTTCCCAGCCAAGTTTTTCTTTTGCCTTAGATGGATCTCCAAGCAAAGTTTCAACCTCTGTAGGACGGAAGTAACGAGGGTCAACTGCCACAATACATTTACCTGTCTCTTTATCATAACCCTTTTCATCAACGCCTGTCCCTTCCCAACGGATGCTCTTGCCCATATATTCATACGCATAATTAACGAAATCGCGTACTGAGTGCTGGACCCCGGTTGCAATACAAAAATCCTCAGGTTTATCCTGCTGCAACATCATCCATTGCATCTTTACATAGTCCTTTGCGTGACCCCAGTCACGTAAAGCATTCAAGTTTCCCAGGTATAGAACATCCTGCAACCCAAGGCTAATACGTGCTAGGGCGCGCGTGATTTTTCGAGTAACAAATGTCTCGCCACGAATAGGTGATTCATGGTTAAACAAAATACCATTACAGGCGTACATGCCATACGCTTCTCGATAGTTAACTGTAATCCAGTACGCATAAAGCTTTGCAACTGCATAAGGAGAACGAGGATAAAACGGTGTCGTTTCTTTTTGAGGTATTTCCTGAACCTCACCGTAAAGTTCGGAAGTTGATGCCTGATAATATCGGGTTTTCTTCTCCAAACCAGAAATTCGAATTGCTTCAAGTATACGTAGCGCCCCTAGGCCAACGCTATCCGCCGTGTACTCTGGACTCTCAAATGAAACAGCAACGTGGCTTTGCGCTCCAAGATTGTATATTTCATCTGGACGGATAGATTGTATGATTCTAATCAAATTTGTTGAATCTGTCAGATCTCCATAATGAAGCACAAATTTTTGATTTTTTTCATGCGGATCCTGATAGAGATGATCTATGCGATCCGTATTAAACGATGACGCTCTACGCTTGATACCATGAACCTCATACCCTTTTTCTAGTAAAAGCTCTGCAAGATAGGCACCATCTTGTCCAGTGACTCCCGTTATTAGTGCTATTTTATGTTCTGACATATCTACTCTTCTACATGTTAGTTGTTATCAAAAATACCCTGACTGCTATCCTTATATCGTATAGGATCCCCTATCTGCTCATCCCGTGCTACGATTCAGCACCTGAACAATTCCTTACTTCTAAACAGAATTATGGAAATATACTGCAAATAACCGATATTTGTTGGTTATTGTAACTGTTAAACACCATGATTTGAATTTTGATTACCTAAATTCGTTATAAACTGGCATGGCGCTGAAAAATACCACATCCAATATTACCGAAGACCTGCTCCAGAAAATAAAATCATGGTCACTGGATCTGGGCTTCCAGAAACTTGGGGTCACTGATACAAACCTGAATCTCTATCAGGCGCGTTTCCTCGACTGGATCGAGCAGGGCTATCACGGAGATATGCACTTCATGCACAAACACGGTTCGATGCGTTACCTGCCCGATGAACTGGTTGCCGGCACACTGAGTGTCATTTCGGTACGCATGAATTACTATCCATCCGGCAGCAAAAATGCCGAACATACGCTAAATAACCCGGAATTGGGTTATATCTCACGCTATGCACTCGGCCGCGACTACCACAAGCTGATGCGCAAACGCCTGCAACTGCT
>JAOUPA010000123.1 GCA_029880105.1 Gammaproteobacteria bacterium | reverse complement strand
CGCCGAGATTGGCGATTTTGGCTACCGTGTCTTTGTCGATAGCGCCCCGGTACTTGAAAAACCACTGGCCGAAAAGGCCGGGCTGGGCTGGATCGGCAAACACACCAATATCATCAACCAGAAATCAGGCTCGTGGTTTTTTCTGGGTGAGATCTACACCAACCTGCCACTAATCACACAACCACATACTGCCGAATCGCACTGCGGTACCTGCCAGGCCTGTATCGATGTCTGTCCAACTAGGGCCATTGTCGCACCCTACCAGCTCGATGCCCGCCGCTGCATTTCCTACCTGACCATCGAACTGGATGACGCGATCCCGGAAGAACTTCGAACCGCCATGGGCAATCGCATCTATGGCTGCGATGACTGCCAGTTATGCTGCCCGTGGAATCGTTTCGCCACGGCCAGCGCAGAAACTGATTTTTCTCCACGCCATGCGCTGGACGAGCCCAGCCTGCTCGACCTGTTTGCATGGAGTGAAAAAGAATTTCTGGAAAAGACCGAGGGTTCGGCGATCCGCCGTATTGGATTTCAGCGCTGGCAACGTAATATTGCCGTTGCCCTCGGCAATGCGCCCCGATCTTTGGAGATTATTTCGGCACTGGAGGACAAGTTGAACGAGGTGACCGAGATAGTGGCAGAGCACATCAACTGGGCACTACATCAACAACACAACAAAAAAAGTTAGTCCGAAAAATTCAGGGAAACACAGTAATCCAGCAAGCCATTGGTTGAATTATCGTACTTATCCGTTGGCTGGCGACTCGAGAGCACGCTCTGAATTTCATTCGCCAGTTGCTTGCCCAACTCCACACCCCACTGGTCGAATGAATTGATATTCCAGATCACACCCTGAACAAACACCTTATGCTCGTACATCGCCAGAATTGCACCCATGGTACGAGGATCCAGCTTTTCAAACATAATCGAGTTGGTCGGTTTGTTACCCTCAAAAACCTTATGCGGCAAAACCTCGTGAACTTTCTCATCAGGCACATCCGATGCCTTCAGCTCCTTGAGCGCCTCCGCTTCGGTTTTACCCATCATCAGTGCGCGCGTCTGTGCCAGGAAGTTCGCCAGTAATACGCTATGCTGTTTACCCAGGGGATCCTTGCTCTTGGCTGGAATCAGGAAATCAGCCGGCACCGGCTTGGTGCCCTGATGCAACAGCTGGAAAAAGGCATGCTGACAGTTGCTGCCAGTTTCACCCCAGATAATCGGGCCCGTCAGATAATCCACACGCTCACCCTGACGCGTAATGGTTTTGCCATTACTCTCCATGTCCAGTTGCTGAAGATGTGCGGGCAAACGACGCAGGTACTGGTTATACGCCATCACCGCGTGACTCTGCGCATCGAAAAAATTGTTGTACCAGATACCCAACAGCGCAAGGATAACCGGAATATTCTTTTCTATCGGCGTATTCTGGAAGTGCTCGTCCATAGCATAGGCGCCATCGAGCAGCTCTTCAAAGTGATCCATACCCAGATAAAGCACGATCGGTAACCCAATTGCAGACCACAGTGAATAGCGGCCGCCCACCCAGTCCCAGAATTCAAAAACACTCTCAGGCAGAATACCAAACTCTTTCGCAGCCTTAATATTGCTGGTCACCGCGACAAAATGTTTGGCTACCGCCTTCTCAGAACCTGTGGTACGCACAAACCAGTCACGTGCACTGTGTGCATTCATCATGGTTTCCTGCGTGGTAAACGACTTCGAAGAAACAATGAAAAGTGTCGATTCCGGCTGGACAAATTTCAGGATTTCCGTCAGGTGCGTCGGGTCGATATTTGAGACAAAGTGCACATTCATACCACGCTGGGCAAACGGCTTCATCGCATCACAGACCACGTGTGGCCCCAGATCTGAACCGCCAATACCTATATTGATGACATCCTTGATCAGGTGTCCACTATAACCCCGCCAGTGCCCACCACGCACTCGCTCAGAAAAATAACGCATCTGCTCCAGTACCTTGTTGATCCTGGGCATGACATCTTCACCGTCAACAAACACCGGGCTATTACTGCGGTTACGCAGGGCCGTATGCAACACAGGGCGATACTCTGAAATATTGATTTCCGCACCCGCGAACATCTGGTCACGCCAGCCCTCAACATTTGACTCCCGCGCCAGGTCACACAGCAGGCGGAAGGTTTCATCAGTAATCCGGTTTTTGGAGAAATCCAGAAGAATATCGTCCATCCGGGTACTGAATTTTTCAAATCGGTGCGCATCTTCGGCAAACAGGTCTCGCATATGTAATGATCTGACTTCTGCAAAATGCGACTTAAGGGCCTGCCAGGCGATTGAATGCGTTAATTTGGACATGATGTATCAGGAACTGCTTTAATAATTTCTTGACTAATAATTAATAGAATAGCCCCAAGACTAGCTCATATACTGCCTTTAGACATACTTTAAGCACATAAAAGCACCAATATGGCCTTTTTTATTTCGGTATATCAGCGAAATGCTACTTGAGATATAATACCGCGCCCCGTGCATACGCCATAGGCACCGAATAGTACCACTTATGACTCAAGCAACAACACCCGAAACCCCAGCTCATACTCCCAAAAAAGAACCTGCTGGCCTGCTCAATACAGCCAGTAGCGACAAACAGTTACGTGCCAGGGTCAAACTACTGGGCAAGTTACTGGGCAATGTCCTGCTATCCCAGGCAGGCGCCAAAGTATACGATTCTGTAGAAAAACTGCGCCTCGGCTTCATCGAACTGCACAAGGAAAATGATGAAGACAAGCGTGCACAGATGATGTCACTGATTGACTCACTAGATGCGAAGACACTGTCTCAGGTAGTTCGCGCCTTCAATACCTATTTCAGCCTGGTCAATATGGCAGAAGAGGCCTCGCAACACCAGCAACGTCGAGATCAGCTCAAACAGCATTCGAAAGAAGCACCACTCTGGGTAGGTTCCTTTGATTCGGTCCTGTCCAATCTCAGGGAAATGGGCATGAATACCGCGCAATTACAGAACCTGTTTGACCGCCTTGCCTATATCCCTGTGATCACTGCACACCCGACGGAAGCCAAACGTCGTTGCATTCTGCACGCACTACGTCGCATATTTCTGGCCAATGAACAGCTCAATGACCCAAACCTGAATGCGGCACAGGTCAAAGAAGCTACCGATGAACTGGAAGCCCAAATTCAGATTCTGTGGCGCACCGATGAAGTACGTAATTTACGCCCACAGGTCAGGGATGAAATTAGCAATGGCCTGTACTACTTCAGGGAAAGTCTGTTCGATGCCGTACCGGTTATTTACAAGAATCTTGAACGCAGGGTACGTGACTATTACCCCAATGAACAGATCAATGTCCCCAGTTTTCTGCAATTTGGCTCATGGATTGGTGGTGACCGCGATGGCAACCCCAACGTCAAACCAGAAACTACTTCACTGGCACTACACCTGCAGTCTGAAGTTGCACTGAGAGAATACATCTGCCGTCTCTCGGAAATTTTTAAACACCTGACCCATTCCAGCCAGCTATGTACTCCAAGTGAAGCCTTTATGGAAAGCCTTAACCAGGATGAAAACCTGCGTTTTGAGGTATTCCGTAAAAAGCCTGCACTTTTCAGCCATGAACCCTACCGTCGCAAAATTGCATTTATGCGTCACCGGCTTCAACAGAATCTCGACAAGGTCCGTGCAGGCCTGGAAAAACTCGACATCCCCAATACCGAAATTGATGATAGTGCATTCAAGGACGCCTATCCATCAGAAGCAGAATTTCTGCAGGATCTGTACCTGATCCGTGAATCGCTGTATAGCCATGGTGACCAGAACATCGCCGACGGTAAGCTAAAAGACTTTATTCGCCTGGTCGAGTCATTTGGCTTCTATCTGATGCACCTGGATATCCGTCAGGAGTCTACACGTCACACTGATGCTGTCGCCCAGGTACTACAGCAAGTGGATGAAAATATCGATTACCACGCGCTCGCAGAATCAGATCGCATAGATCTACTTGCTGACCTCATTGACCAGCCTGATACCCAGTTCCAGATCGACTCCAGTAAACTTGATGAATTACACCAGGAGACTGTCGAAGTATTCCTGACCATGGCCAGACTGTACCATGAGATTAGCCCGGATGCTTTCGGCGCCTATGTCATTTCAATGACGCATCAGGCCAGTCATATTATGGAAGTCATGTGGCTTGCCTCCCTGGTCGGTCTCGCTGGCAAATCTGATGACAACTGGTTCTGTCACGTAAAGATTTCACCCCTGTTTGAGACCATCGAAGATCTGGAGCACATCGAGAGTGTACTATCTATGCTTCTCGGGAATACGGTCTATGAGTCACTGCTTAATGCTTCAGGTGGCCTACAGGAGGTCATGCTCGGATATTCTGATTCCTGTAAGGATGGCGGCATTCTCGCCTCCTCATGGCAGTTATTCGAGGCACAACGCAAGGTTATCAGCCTTACCGATAGCCATGGTATTGAATGCCGTCTGTTCCATGGTCGTGGTGGCACCATTGGTCGCGGCGGCGGCCCTACCTATGAGTCAATACTGGCTCAGCCGGAAGGCACGGTGCACGGTGAAATCAAATTTACCGAGCAGGGTGAAGTGCTGTCCAATAAATACAGCAATGCCGAAACAGCCGTGTACGAGCTAACCATGGGCATTTCTGGCTTGATGCTATCAAGCCGTTACAATGTTATGCCCTGTGAGACCAGCACCACGCCTGAACGCATGCAAATCATGCGTGAAATCATGGAGATCGGTGAACACACCTACCGCGAACTCACTGACCGCACTGAAGGCTTCCTCGATTATTTCTACGAGGCAACTCCCGTCAGTGAAATTGCACTGATGAATATTGGCTCACGGCCATCACACCGTAAAAAGGGCGATCGCTCAAAATCGTCCGTGCGCGCCATTGGCTGGGTATTTGCCTGGGCACAGGCTAGGCACACCCTGCCTGCCTGGTATGGCATTGGCTCTGCCCTGAAAAACTGGATCAATGACGATGAAATACGTTTAAACAAATTGCGCGAACTCTATCAAAACTGGCCCTATTTCCGCGCACTGCTCAGTAATACTGAAATGGCCCTGTACAAGGCAGACATTGTTACTGCCAGAGAGTACTCTGAACTCTGTCTATCTGAAGACACCCGTAAACGTGTCTTTGAGTTAATCAGGATGGAGCACCAGTACACCACTGAATTTACCCTGAAAATTGCCGAGATGAATCATCTGCTCGATGACATTGAACCACTGGCCTTATCCTTAATGCGTCGCGAACCCTATCTGGACCCTTTGAACCACATCCAGATTAAGTTATTGAAACGCTGGCGAGATGAATCACTCAGTCAGGAAGAACGCGATATGTGGCTGGACCCTTTATTAAGAAGCATCAATGCCATTGCCGCCGGTATGCGCAATACAGGATAAATAACTTACATTATCCAGGATGGATCGTCGTATAAAATTAACATCACGTCGAAAACCGAGAGGTTAATCTTGATATTACGTTTAAATTATCTAGACTTGCGGTTAATCTAAAAATAACAGAAACAAGATCTCCTTGTATGATCTGTTATACATTCTGACAATAAGA
>JAOUPA010000300.1 GCA_029880105.1 Gammaproteobacteria bacterium | reverse complement strand
GTCACGCAAGCGCCAGTGCTCAATCAAGGCATTCATCATGAATAGTCATATTGTGGTTGGTGTCGGTAATATCTATGCCAGCGAGTCACTGTTCATCGCGGGCATCAATCCAAAACGCAAAGCCGGCAGTCTTTCCAGGGCACGCTGTGAAAAACTGTTTATAGCCATCAGGCAAATACTGGAGGCAGCAATTAAGCAGGGCGGTACCACACTACGCGACTTTACCCGCGAACATGGACAGCCCGGTTATTTTGCGCAGCAGTTGCAGGTCTATGGCCGTGCAGATGAACCCTGCCCCGTATGCAGCAGTACAGTAAAACAGATCACCCAGCAGAACCGCTCCACCTTTTATTGCGCAACTTGCCAAAGCTGAATCAATAGCGTTCAATAGCTGTAATGAATATTGAAATCATACAGGCCGACATTACCAGGCTGGATGTTGATGCTATCGTCAATGCCGCCAATAACAGTTTACTGGGTGGTGGTGGCGTTGATGGTGCCATTCACCGTGCCGCTGGCCCCGAGTTACTCGAAGAGTGTAAAACCCTGAATGGCTGCGCTACTGGCCAGGCAAAAATTACCCTGGCATACCAACTACCCGCCAAATATGTTATTCATACTGTTGGACCTATCTGGCACGGTGGCAACAATAATGAAGCTGAGCTACTTGCTTCCTGCTACCGTGAGTGTTTGAAGATTGCCGATGAATACAATATTGAATCCATAGCCTTTCCGGCAATCAGCTGCGGTGTTTACGGCTACCCAATAGAGCAGGCCTGTAAAATTGCCGTCGCTGAAATTCTTGCCTTTAACAAAAACGCTTCGGTAAAACGTGTGATCTTTGCCTGTTTCAATGATACTGTTGAACAGGCACTGCTAAATGCACTCGATGACAACCTCTAATCAATTGCCAACATATGACAGAACTTAAATCCTCTTTCAATAATTTTGGTTTCTGGCTTGGCCTGGTTCTTTTTTGTATCACACTCTGGCTACCAGTCTTTCCCAGCCCTGCCATTCAGGGCATGTCAGCAATCGCATTACTGATGGTGACCTGGTGGATCAGCGAGGCACTACCGCTTTCGGCTACTGCATTATTGCCGCTGGTTTTATTCCCGCTACTGGGCATAACCTCAAGCAAGGAAGTTGCCGCTGTCTATATGAACTCGACCATCTTCCTGTTTATTGGCGGCTTTGTTCTGGCACTTTCGATGCAACGATGGGATCTGCATACCCGCATTGCCCTGCGTGTGATCAGCTGGTTTCATGGGAGCGCACGACTGATGGTACTTGGATTCATGCTGACTGGCGCTGGGCTTTCAATGTGGATATCCAATACAGCAACCGCCACCATGTTGCTGCCAATCGGCATGGCAGTTTATGCACGTACCTCTGAGCAACTCAACGAAAAAGATAGCCAGGCACTTCTCACTGCCCTGATGCTCGGTATTGCTTATGCCTGTTCCATTGGCGGCACCGGCACCCTGATTGGCACACCACCCAATATGGCGATGCAACGGATTTTTCAGCTTACCTTCCCTTCGGCACCGGAAATTACCTTTGCCCAATGGCTAATTTTTGCCCTGCCAATCTCAATTTGTATGCTTGCACTAACCTGGTACATCATCACTTCACGTTATGCTGGGAAACACTTCCCCTCGTTATCGGATACAGGCAATGTGATTAATGCAAAAAAATCCAGAATGTCCTTCGAAGAAAAGGCCGTTGCCAGTGTTTTCGCGGCAACAGCTTTTTTATGGATATTCAGAATGGATATCGCCATCGGTAACTTTATTATCCCAGGCTGGTCTCGATTGCTGACACATGCCAGTTTGATCAATGATGGTACCGTCGCCATCGCATCAGCCCTGTGCCTCTTTGCCATCCCGGCAAAAAATCAGGCAAAATTCAAAAAAATTGCTGATGCTGAAACCATTAGTAATCTGCCCTGGAACATCGTCCTGTTATTTGGCGGTGGTTTCGCCCTGGCCAAAGGGTTTGCTGCCAGTGGCCTGTCTGAATTCATCGGTCAGCAGTTTATCGGTCTACAGGATGCCGACATTCTGCTTCTCG
>JAOUPA010000299.1 GCA_029880105.1 Gammaproteobacteria bacterium | reverse complement strand
GCACATTTATGTCATATAGTACCCTTTTGTATACTATGGTGATTTATGAATGAACGCACATATTGTGATTTCGGCTGCCCGGTGGAAGCAACACTGGATGTTATTGGTGGCAAATGGAAATGTGTCATTCTATTTCACTTACTCATTGCCACAAGACGATTTAATGAACTGCGCCGGTTAATGCCAGGTGTAACTCAAAGAATGCTAACTAGACAACTTAGAGAACTTGAAGCAGACAAAATAATAAAGCGCAAAGTTTATCCCGAGGTCCCGCCGAAAGTTGAATATTCATTAACTGAATTTGGTGAAACCCTTGAGCCAATACTTATCATGCTGCAGAAATGGGGCTTTGAGTACCTGGAAATAATCTCTGACATTCGCAACCAGAGAGCATAATAATTTAAATAGACATTTCGAACTAACCATTTTACACAACCTGCTACCTAAGAGAAGAACAATGAAAAACATCTATACAATAGCCAGCTTGATTATTTTCATAAGCACCTTGATCGGTTGCGATCAGGACACAAACGACAAGAATTCACCCGATAAAAACTTAGAAGTCCCAAGTAAACTGGGCAGCTACTCTATTGACGGACGCTGGTATCACTGCTGGGAAGAAGAACAGGCTTCTGAACTGCCCGATGGTTTACATAACCGGCAACCTTCCAGTGGTCCGGAAGAGTCAGCTAAAGAATCTAATGGCTACTCCAGGGTTGCGGAAGGAGGTTTTCGTCTAACTCGTTTTTATGTGCAGAAGATTATGATATTTACCAGGCACACTAACGATTTAAAAATCTATAAAAAAACCCACATCGGGACATGCCCAGAAAATCTACCTCTGGATTTTGAACAATCAAAAGATTTTAAAGTTTCAAATCTAAAATTTAATTTTGTATCAAAAGGCTGGGCTGCAGAATGGGGAACAGTGCCGAAACCCGCGCTTAATGCTTTTTCAGGTGATGCAGAGCATGCTGATGAAAAAGACATCCCGGAAGGACTTCCTGTTAATGTAGCTGTTACCGAACTCAGCACTTTCTATCTTTCCGAACCAAAATATAAAGGAGTTCTTTTGCTTTATGCAGATGAAAGATCCACACCTGTAAAACTCTATGTCGGTGGCAGCAACTACAACAATTTCATCTGGACTGCCCCATATATAAAATTCTAACAGGCAGCAGAAGCACGAAACATAAATCATAAAGGTGCAGGATAGATTATTTTTAACCCTCTAATAAACTGATCAGGTCTTAATCCATCCAGCACCTTTTATACTATTAATCTAGAAAAACCGTATCTGACACCACGTATTGGTGATCTGCCCCCGATTATTCCTTAAAAGTCTTATCTGACCCCACTTATTTACCCCACTTATTTGCTGGCGGCGTCACATCCCCCCTGCTACCGGAGTAACTGCCCCGGACACCACACCCACCGCGTAGTTTACAGGGTTCGCATTATCATAGGCAAACAGGCCGTAGTAATAAGTGGTACCATTAGTGGCAAATATATCAATGGCCGTGGTGGAGGGCTTGTTAACGTAGGTCACCAAACCACCCAATGTGCGATCCGTTGCCTCCGCCAGTACCGTATATCGGCGGACCTCAACACCACTGAAATCTGATTCCGAAGGATTGGTCCAGCTCAGGGTGACACTAGAATCTCCGGCTGTGACATTGACAACACTCACTGGGCCTGGTGGCGTCGTATCATCAGGTGTCAAACCACCAATCACAACAGGAGCCGCAGTGTAATTTAGCGAGGTATCCACAGCCCATATCCCGTAGAAGTAATTGAGTCCGGTACTAAGTTCTGTGTCAGTGAATGTGATTCCAGCACCACGGTAGACTTCCGTACTAAAACCCAAAACTGGATCAGCGCCGACCTGTCGCAATATCACAACCTCTTTGAAATCGACATTGGCGGGATTGAACCAGTCAAATGTGATATCTCGATCAATACCTGGAGTTGCGGCAAACCCAGTTGGATCCGCAGGGGGTGTGGTATCTGCTGATGCTATGGGTGTTGCAGAAACGCTGACAGGTGCCGTGAAATTATATGTCATATCATAACTG
>JAOUPA010000009.1 GCA_029880105.1 Gammaproteobacteria bacterium | reverse complement strand
TGAAGACATCGGGCCTGACCATGTTTATGCAGATATCAAATGTGCCCAATCCTTCAGATGATTTTGATGAAATGCTGCGCTGTGCCTATTATGTCTCTGAAATGCTTGGAGCCAGCCTGTGCAATCATCGCAGGCAGCCAATTTCCAAGGCAGATGCCGAGTATTATCGCGGCATTATTTCAGAAAAAGAAAACGCCTGATTTCCATCATTTGTGGTTACCGATAAAGTTCAGTTCGAAATAGACAATCTGCGCAAGCGGCTGCGGCATCATTCGTATCTTTATTATGTGCTCGATGATCCTGAAATTTCCGATAGTCAATACGATCGCCTTTATCGCGAGCTGCAGGAACTGGAGCGGACTTACCCTGAACTGGTAACACACGACTCACCGACGCAGCGTGTCGGTGCCGAACCACTCAAATCTTTTACGCAGGTGCAGCACCGTATCCCGATGTTGTCGCTGGATAATGTCTTTTCAGAAGAAGATCTGCAGGCCTTTTATAAACGCATTCAGGATCGCCTGAATTCAGATATGTCTATTGAATTTGCTGTTGAGCCAAAACTCGATGGTCTGGCGATCAGTATTGTTTATGAAAAGGGTGAACTGGTTCAGGCGGCAACGCGCGGCGATGGAACCACAGGCGAAGACGTAACATTAAACGTTAGAACTGTGCAGTCAGTGCCACTTCGTCTAATGGGTGATGATTATCCAGAGATACTCGAAATTCGTGGTGAAGTTTTTATGCCAAAAGCGGGTTTTGAAAAACTGAATCGTCAGGCGCGCGAGAAGGGTGAAAAAACATTTGTTAATCCCCGTAATGCCGCGGCAGGTTCCTTGCGTCAACTTGATCCTGAAATTACCGCGCAACGGCCACTGGCAATGTATTGCTATGGTGCGGGTGTGGTTGAAGGCTTTGATTTACCCAGTACACACAGTGCAATCGTGCAACAGATCAAGGCCTGGGGTTTTCCTGTCTGTAAGGAATCAAAGGTTGTTGAAGGCGTTAGCGGTTGTGTTGATTTTTATAACGACATTCTACAACGTCGTGACCAGCTTGCTTATGATATCGATGGTGTTGTTTATAAAGTAAATCAGATATCGCTGCAAAAAGAACTGGGCTTTGTTGCACGTGCACCACGTTGGGCGATTGCGCACAAATTTCCTGCGCAGGAAGAAGTGACAAAAATTCTGGATGTCGATTTTCAGGTAGGGCGCACCGGGGCGCTGACACCGGTAGCACGACTGGAGCCTGTTTTTGTTGGTGGCGTAACGGTGAGCAATGCCACGCTTCACAATATGGATGAGGTAAAAAGGAAAGATATTCATATTGGTGATCAGGTGATTGTACGCCGAGCAGGTGATGTGATTCCCGAGGTAGTGCGTGTTGTTAGTAGTGCCCGTGGCCAGGATGTAAACCCCATTGTCTTGCCGAAACAGTGCCCGGTCTGTGGTTCGGATGTCGAGCAGACTGAAGGCGAGGCGGTAGCACGTTGTAGCGGCGGCCTGTTCTGCAAGGCGCAGCGTACTGAAGCGATTAAGCATTATGCCTCGCGTAAGGCGATGGATATTGATGGTCTTGGTGATAAACTGGTTGAGCAGTTAGTGGAAGCAGGTTTGATTGACACGGTAGCAGATATCTATCGGCTTGAAATTGAATCGGTGGCTGCGCTGGATCGTATGGGTGAAAAATCCGCGAGTAATTTAATCGCGGCAATTAACGCCAGTAAGCAACCAACGCTGGCAAGATTTATTTATGCGCTTGGTATTCGTGAGGTCGGTGAAGCCACGGCAGCCAATCTGGCCAATGACTTTACTAGCCTGGAGGCGCTGCAGGGTGCTAGCGAAGAGCATTTACAGGAGGTGCCTGATGTTGGACCAGTGGTGGCGCAGCATGTGGTACATTTTTTTTCACAACAACATAATCTCGATGTGATTAAGCAGTTGCTTGATGCAGGCATTAGTTTTAAGCAGCGTGCTGTTACTGCAAGCAGTAATGAAAAGGTAAAAGGTAAAACCTTTGTGATTACCGGTACGCTGCATTCCATGACACGAGATCAGGCGAAAGAAAAATTGATCGAAGCGGGTGCAAAAGTGGCGGGTAGTATCTCGGCAAAAACAGATTTTCTGTTAGCTGGTGAAAAGGCGGGTTCTAAATTAACCAAGGCTGAGAGCCTGGGTATTAAGGTGATTAACGAGCAGCAGCTGACTGAGTTGCTGGCCGGGTAGTTTCAACGTGCTCTGAAGACACCTTTCTGCTGAGGGTGATGGTTCAGATATTCAGTCAATCCCGGGAATGTCCTGGTGCCGTAGTTTTCAGGTGGTGTCCTATTTAGTATTTCAAAATTGTTTGTCTCCAGAATTTCTTTGAGTTGATTCAGATTTTTATATACGCCTTCTATATAACTAAACTTCCCGTTGAAATAGGCTTTCTCGTATTCATAAACCTTGTTGAATAACTTATCCAGACGAATTTTAATTTCGTGCTCAAAAAAGCCCGGTGTTTTTCTAAGCAGGTCTTCGGGTGAGCCGTAAATGATATGTTCTTTTCCCTGCTCATCAACCTGCACAGCGATACCTGCAAGGACAAATTCTATGTACAGGCGCTGATAGCATTTTTCCAGATAGCAACGATCAGACATTTGTGCGATTAGATCGGACGTGCCTAACATATGACCAACCTTATGTGTTTTTGCGTCGGGTAGTCTTATATGTGCTGGGGCAACTTCTAAACCGGTATAGTGAACCATATTGGCTGATACCTGAGATAGTTCGCCCATATTAATTTTATGAAAATAACGTTTTAGAAATTCAGCGCTTCGGCTGACGTGGGTCAGCGTGTATTCAGCGCCATTATGGTGCCTGCGGTCGTGCTTGCGGCGTATATAACCGGAATCATGGTATAGGGCAGTAATGAGGCCAAGTATGGCCCTGTCTGGACCGATGCGTTCGCCTTTGGCTGTGCTCCGGTCATGACCGTTAATCAAACGCGATAGCGCAAGCGTCATATCCAGGGTGTGCTGTTTGTCGTGGTAGAGCGTGTCGCAGGGCAGGTAGTTGGGGTGTTGACCTTCAAACAGCTGGTTGCAATCTTCAAAGGCGCGTTTCAAAACCTGACGGTTAAATTTTGGATAGACGTCAGACATAACCTCAAGCACAGCTTCCTGTACCTGATAGGTATCTGATACATTAACTGTGTTGCTAATGTCGTATTGTGCCCGTCTTGTCTTCATGCGCTTAATTTTTGCTTATATAAAGGCTAGTTATAGACCAAATATCGTGATTTACACTAATGTGGCAGAAATAAGCAAAAGGCCCTGTTTTTACAAAAACAGGGCCTTTTAAATTTCTGGCTGAATAAGTGAGCTATTTGCTGGTGTGTTTGAATGAACCATCCCAGTCTTCAGGGGGTGGGGTTTCACGGTATTGCATGATTCTATCGAGATAGATCTGATAAATTTTACGGTCTTTATCGACTGAGGCCAGCGCGAAAAATTCACGTTCGGCATCATCCCACTGCCGGGCGCGATAAAATTTAAGTGCTAGGTTGTAGCGTTTTAGATCCTGTCGCACTGATTTGTCGACATTCTCCAGTAGGCCGATGGGTTCATAAATAGCAACCGGTTCATCTTTGCCTTTAACCTTAACTCGATCGAGTTCACGATATTCGTATTCAGGTACCTGATGCCTGGTAGCTTCACCAACGATGATGTCAACTCCGTAGGTTTTTGTCAGGCCTTCAAGGCGTGAACCAAGATTCACGGCATCGCCAAGAACAGTGTAATCAACCCGGAATTCTGAGCCCTTGTTGCCGACATTCATGTCGCCGGTATTGACGCCAACGCCAATTTTGATTTCAGGCCAGCCGCGAGCGGCAAAATCCTGTCGCAGTGCATGCATGCGTTCGGTCATTTGCATCGCTGCTGTCAGTGCATTGAGTGCATGTTTAGGGTCGTCCAGTGGTGCGCCCCAGAAGGCCATCACTGCGTCTCCCATATATTTGTCGATGGTACCGCGCTGGTGATGAATAATCTCTGTAATTGGCGTCAGGAAGCCGTTGATCAGCTCCGTCAGTTCTTTAGGTGCCATACTTTCTGAAATGGTGGTGAAGTTGCGTACATCAGAGAACAGCACAGACATATTCTTGATTTCACCATCCAGGTTGATTTCTTCCATCTTCTTGCTCATCTCTTTTACCAGCTCGGGTGGTACATACTGGCCGAACAGGTGGGCGAGCTGTCGCTTGCTACGTGATTCGATGAAGAAACCATAAATCATTTGCAGGGTGAAGAGTACCATGGTTAGCAGGACTGGTGATGCGATTGGGAACACGGTCTGGTACTGCGTCCAGGCGAACATATTGCTGATAATCAATACGCTGACCATGGAAAGAGAAAGCACAACGCCCCAGGTAGCTGACAGCCAGGGCAGCAGGAAAGTGAGCAGCAGGCCAAGAATGGCCAGCAACAGGAATTCGAAACCCTGAGTGTAGCCGGGCTTGTGCATAATGCGCTGGTCAAGGATACCCTGAATAATATTGGCGTGAATTTCTACTCCAGGGTAGGCCGCTTCGAGAGGTGTGGTACGTAAATCGAGCAGGCCGGGTGCCGAGGTGCCAAACAGGGCAATTTTATCTTTTAGCTTACTAGGGTCGACAGATTTATTAAGGACATCGGCGGCCGGGATGTATTCAAAGCTCTTCTGCTTGCCCAGGTAAGGTACCAGTACATTGCCTTTATCATCGACCGGGATACGTGTGTCACCAATTTTTACCCACTCCAGGAATAACTCATTGGTGTTTTCTTCGTTGACTTCTACGACAAGCTCAATCTTGGGTGAGCCCATGGCCGTGCGTGCCAGTGCCAGTGCCAGTGATTCGTGAAGCTGGCCATCATATTCCTGTAATAAAGGCACACGCCTGAAAACACCATCCTCATCGAGAGCCGGGTTGTCAAAGAAGCCGCCACTGTATGCGTTTTTTTGTAATATATCGATATTGGCAGTATAACCACTGGCTGTGAAGAAGGAGATGCGACCTTTGGTGCTGGCATCCAGACGGGCAACCGGTTCAGGTAAGCTGCCCTTGAAAGTGGCGGTTTCATTATTCAGGAAAACCATGCCCATAATGGTTTTGCGGTTACCGAGGCTTTTGGCAAAGATTTCATCGCGCAGTAGCGATGCCCTGACTTTACTGTATTCTTCCTGGAACTGGATGTCATCTTTTAAAGATCCTTTTGCCATCTGTTCCAGTAACCTGCCGCCTTTATCTATATCTTCCTCTGCAAATACGATATCGAAACCAATTTCCTTGATTTTGTAGTGATCGAACAGGTTATTGATGATGTTGGACATGATGTCGCGGTTCCATGGCCAGCGTCCGATTTCACCAAGGCTTTTTTCATCAATATCGATAATGACCACCTGTTTTTCAGGTTGTTCTGGCAGGGTGAGTTTGAGACGCGTATCGTAGGCAAGATTCTCCATCACGGTAAGCGCGGTGATGGGGTAGGTGCCGCTGACATGTAATAGAAACATGAGAGTAAAGGCGAGACCTAGTGCATATCGGATATATCGTTGAATATCTTGCATTTTTCTCCCTGAATGGGTTTCCTGCCCCAGTTTTTATTATTGGTAGGTGAAAAATAGCAAAGATAGCAGACGAAAGCTATAACATGGGCATTGCTGGTGAATATTATGTAATATTCGCGCAGTAGTAATAGAGGGTAGAGAAGTGAGCCAAAAGAGTATTTTACTGGGTGTAAATATTGATCATGTCGCGACATTACGGCAGGCACGGGGTACAAGATATCCGGATCCTGTGCATGCAGCCCTGCAAATTGAACAGGCCGGTGCAGATAGTATTACCCTGCATCTGCGTGAGGATCGCCGTCATATTCAGGACAGGGATGTCTATGAGTTAAAGGCGCGAATGCTGACGCGCATGAATCTTGAAATGGCAGTAACTGAGCAAATGATCAGTATTGCTGAAGATGTGAAACCCGAGGACTGTTGCCTGGTTCCTGAGAGCCGAGAGGAATTGACTACTGAGGGTGGACTGGATGTGATTTCGCATGCGGCGTTGATCAGGGAGGCCTGTGTTCGACTTGCAGAGGCAGGTGTAAAAGTGTCTCTATTTATTGATGCAGATAAAAAACAGATCGATATGGCCAAAGAAGTTGGTGCGCCGGTAATAGAAATACATACCGGGCATTATGCCGATGCCCAGACTCGTGAAGAGCGTCAGCGCCTGTTCGAGCAAATCAGGGAATCGGCATTGTATGCCGATGGCATAGGTCTTCATGTGAATGCTGGCCATGGCCTGAATTTACAGAATATTCAGCCGATAGCTGCGCTGCAGCCAATTCGCGAATTGAATATAGGCCATGCCATTGTTGCCGATGCGGTGTTTATCGGGCTGGAGAAATCGGTGAAGGCTTACAAACAGGCGATGCGCGAGGCGCGTACATGATTGTTGGCACTGGTCTGGATATCGTTGAGATCAATAGAATTCAGCTTATCTATGATGAGCATGCTGATCGATTTGCACAACGTATATTGTGTGCAAGTGAAATGCAGGAGTACCAGGAAAGTCATTATCCTGTTCGATTTCTGGCAAAACGTTTTGCCGCAAAAGAGGCCGTGGCTAAGGCATTGGGGACAGGTTTTGCAGATGGTATTGCTATGAAGATGATATGTATTGGTCACGATATAGCAGGACGACCTTTAATCGAGTTATCAAGTGTAGCTAAAGAACGTGCAGAGAAGATTGGTATGCAGGCGTCGTGGCTCAGTATTTCAGATGAAAAGCATTATGCAACAGCCTTCGTGGTTATGGAAAAGAGGTGCTAATATGCCTAAACCATTAGTTCTTTTTTATCAGTGTTGATCAGCTTCTTGATTTCATCAATGAGTCGATGAGTGCTTGAGGTTATATGATCGGTAATCTCATGATCAATATCGTACTCCAGTTGCTCGGCAGCATGTCTTAGCGCTGGTGTACCGCAACAGCGACTGGCGCCGTGTAGTTTGTGAGTGCTTTTCTTTAGTTGCTTCATGTCATTGTCTAATATTGCCATTTGAAGCTGGTTCAGGTATTCAGGCAATTCATCAAGTAACATATTGGTAAGATCATTGGCCAGTTTTTCATTGCCAGCGGCCAGTGCCAGCGCATCAGTTCGGGAGAACAGGCTGATGTTTGATGGGATGTCTTTTTTTATATCAGGATGCATAGGTTGCTGATTAAATAACCATCGATTAATTGTGCTTTGTATGGCAGTCTCAGTAACCGGCTTAATTAATATATCATTGATGCCGTACTGATCAAGACGGTGTGAGTCTTTGGTTGCCAGGGCATTTGCGGTCAGTGCAACAATAATCGTGTGCTTATTGAGATCAACCTGTCTTATTAACTGACTGGTCTCGAAGCCATCTATTTCTGGCATCTGCAGATCCATAAAAATCAGATTGAATTTCCTGTTATTTGTTAGTTCAATTGCCTCACGTCCACTGAGAGCTGTAGTCACAGATGCGCCATTGTTAGTAATAATGATTTCAGCCAGTTTCAAATTTATATTGTTATCGTCGACAACGAGGATATTAATGCCAGACCAGTTATAAGGCTGGCTGTTTTTTGTCAGGGTAGGGCAGGAAATATCTTTATCAGGTTGTACCAGGGTTATTATGGATTGAAGAATATTTCGTTGTCCTGAAGATCGAAAGATAGCGTTTGTGAAGCCGCAGTTTTTAATGTTTTCAATATCTTTGTAGGAGCGAGTGCTCGCAATTGCTAATGATGGTATTCGTATCGATACAGGAACAAGATTGTTAACCTGATCAATACCAATATCCTCACGGCAGAGGCTGACTATTATAATGTCAAAATCCTCTGGATTGTCAGGAGAGTGTGGCATAGTGGTGATTGTAGCTCCCCATGTATTGAGCATGTTTCTGGTATTGACATCACAGCATTCATGGAGATTAACAACGCAGATTCGTATGCCTGTTAGTGCATTTTTGCAGCTATCATCATATATACCGAGATCGGTTGTTATTGTAAGACGAAAAACAGAACCCTGATTTTCGACACTTTCAAAGCTGATATCACCATTTAACATATTTGCCAGTTTTCTTGAAATGACCAGGCCAAGTCCAGTTCCGCCAAATCTTTGGCCGATGCTACTATCAGCCTGTGAAAATGCCTTAAAAAGGTTATTTTGCTGAATAGGGTTCATGCCTATGCCAGTGTCTATTATAGAGAATATAATTTCTATTTTATTATCGGTAGTTGATTTAGAACTAATGTGCAAAGAAACATAACCTTTTTCCGTAAATTTAATCGCGTTACCGATCAGGTTAATTAATATTTGCCGGATTCGATTTGCGTCGCTATTGATAGTGGTTGGGGTATTGTTGGTAATATGGTAAGCGAGTTCAATATTTTTTTCGTAGGCAACAGGCGATAATAAATTGATTATTTCTTCAGTCACTTCAACAAGGTTAAACTCATGATGCCTTATCTCTAGCTTTCCTGATTCTATTTTCGAAAGATCAAGTATGTCGTCAATAATATTAAGCAGATTATTGGCAGATTTTTTTATAATTTCTGCGTAATCACGTTGCTGAGGTTCAAGATTGCTGTTTTCTAGCAGATCTGAGAAACCAAGTATGCCGCCGAGAGGAGTTCTTAGTTCGTGGCTCATATTGGCAAGAAATTCAGATTTTGCATTACTGGCCTGAATAGCGTTGGAGCGTGCAATACTTAGTTCAATGTTTCTAATTTCGAGCTCATCCATCGTTCCATGAAGTTCTTTGACCGATTCTTCAATTTTTTCTTCAAGGTTGCTGCGGGAGCTTTCCAGTTCCTTCGCCATTATATTAACGCAGGATTCAAGAACGCCAATCTCACCTGCTGCATTCTGTCTTATCCTGATCTTGTAATCGCCTTCAGCAATATGTTTTACGGCCTGTGTTAGCGCCTGAATTGGGCTTGATATTCTCTTGCTAAACTTGAGTGCAATGTAGGTAATGATGGTTAATATAAGAGACGTGAGTAGCCCGCCCCGGGCAATAGTTTGTATCTTTTTTTCATTGATATTGACTGATGTAAATGTTATTTCAATATAGCCAATAATATTATTGCCATCGTTGTCTACAGATGACTCATCAACAGATGCTATATCGATTGGCTGAGATTTGATTGGTGCTATGAATCTGGTTGTTTCGTGAGGTGAAAAATAGTGCCAGATAGAGGTATGTGATTTATCTGTATTTTCATCCTTAATTGATACTATATTATTGCCTTCTTTATCTTTGATTAGGATGCTGATAATGTCCGCATCTGATAGGGTGCTTTTTAAGACAGGCATAATGCTATCTATATTGCCTGAAAATACCGCATACTCAGAGACCGGAGCAAGCTGCTGAGCTATCATCTTACCATGACGTGACTGCGATTCTGAAATGTAGTCGAGTTGAGTTATGGTGAAGTACGTTGTTAGCGCTATTGCTACAATTAGTATAGGTAATAATGCAAGTGTGAGTATCTGTTTTCGGATGCTTATATCGTTCATGGTATTTGATTCATTTTCTCGATAAGCACCTTCCTGTCTGGTATGTTGATTTTTAATGATTTTGCAACATCATAATTAATGGCTATATCAAAGTATTCTGGATATATGTATTGCTGGGTACTGTTATCTTGATATATCTGCATTGTGATTTCAGCGGCCTGCTTGCCAAGTTGCTCAATAGGTGTATGTATGGCTGCAAGTGCACCGGCCCGAACAAAGCTCTCTGAAAAGCCAATGAGGGGTTTTCGGTGTCGATAGGTGGTAAGCAAAATGCCTTTTATTGTTTTGGCATTGTAAACATTCGGGTCCGGTAGTGCTAGTAATGCATCAATGCCCGGCAAGTTTGCATTGAGTGCGTCAATGATATTGATATACTGGGTTATAATAATAGGAGTTATGTTTTGGTTATATTTCTGCG
The DNA here is from genome assembly GCA_029880105.1 of Gammaproteobacteria bacterium. Classification (GTDB taxonomy): domain Bacteria; phylum Pseudomonadota; class Gammaproteobacteria; order SZUA-229; family SZUA-229; genus LH-M37. The sequence continues at coordinate 14,649 of JAOUPA010000009.1, read as the reverse complement.
CGCAGTTTTGCAGTTGTTCTATTATTAGCTGATTGCTAGTTTGAAGCAGAATGCCTATTTTTTTCCACTGCGCATCAATTGCATTAATAAAGTTGAGTTGCTGGCACACGGCCTGTGTCATAGATAGATAGGTGCTCCTGTTTCTTGGATCTTTATGATCAGGTGTTATGCTGGTAATAATTCTTAACTGGCGCGATGGATTTGTATTCTGGTTCAGTGCCAAGTTCGCTTCGTCGCCAATCCCAATTAGTATGTCCCTGTTGTTTTCTTCTTTTAGGCTATCAATGGTAATTACATCGGCATTGATATTGTTTTTATTGAGGTTGGAAATGATAACTTTGCTAATGGCTTTTTGATGGCGGCTATCAGTTATTGCTATCGAGATATCCTGACGTGCTAATGCATGTGCGTTATAGCATAAGCAGAAGGTTAGCAATAATAGTTTGCTAATGCCTGAGGCCTTGCCAAATATTAGTTGTTTAAGTGTTTTTTCCATTTATCATCAAACATCCTTTGTTGAGTTTGAGTTATTTAAATATTATTGAATATTCTATGTATGTTGTAATGTTATGTTCAATGAGTGGGCCATTTTCTGATCTTTGATGGTAATTATTGTAGTCGCCGAGAAGGTTTTTTAGTATCAGAGATATTTTAGATGTACTTCCAGAGGTTCTGATAAATTTTGATAAATTAATATCCAAGGTTTTGTAGCTGTTTGAGAGAGATAGTCCAGGCACATCAAGCCACTGCATCTTGTCGACGTAGTGATATTCAATGCTGCCGCTATAATTATCACTGAACTTTTCAATAGCCATTAGCGATACTGTCCATTCTGGTGCAGATCCTTCGTATTCTTTACTCAAATTGTCATCGTTGCCCTTGTTCTTGATTTGTAGATAGCTGGTATTGGCAATAATGCGGGTTGATGTCTTTGGGCGTGCGTCTAATTCTAATTCTATGCCATTAACATAGGTGCTCATCAGATTTTTGTATATATACGTGCTGCTGTCAAAATTATCTGCTGGAAATCCGATGTTTTCTGTCTGGATTAAGTCATCGAGGCTGTCGTGAAACAGGCGGATGCCGACTAGTAATTGATCATTCATCAGTTGACCATGGTAACCGATCTCCCAACTGGTAATTGTTTCATGATCTATTTTGTCATTGGGGATAATCTGCTGTTCGATTAGGGTGACGCCGACAGGTACGCCACCACTGGTCAGATCATGGCTGAATACGGTGTTGCCAAATTCTTCACTGATGAATGGAGAACGAACTGCGCGTGACACACTCAGTCTCAGGTTATGTTGGTCATTGAATTTGTGAATAAGTGAGAGTCGTGGTGATATCTCCCTGTCCAGTGTCTTGTTGTCCTCATATTGTGCGCCAAAATTAAGCAGGTTGCTGGTATTGATTTGCCATTCGGCGTTAGCAAACAGTCGGTAAATTTCTCTTCTTATCGTGCCCTGACCATTTAACCAGAATGGCGAGTTGCTTATATCCTGCTGAGCACTGGCACCCCATATTAATCGTAAGTTATCGGTAGTCTGGTTAAAGTGGGTAAATTCCAGATTGTGTCGTTCAGACTTAAGACCAAAATCCAGGAAAAGAGTGAAGTCATCAATTCCACCACCTGGCTGAACTATTTTTGAAACTGACTGATCAGTTTTATCCTGCTGGTTATAGTAATACTGTACTACGTATGAATTTTTTTTACTGATGGTGTTATCCAGTTTTAGAAACTGATAGCCATTGTTGGTTTTGCTGTCTCGTACAGGCCTGATACCGGCAGCAGAAAAATTTTCATTGATATCCAGTATTGTTCTGCCATATCCTCCCTGGTAGGTCAGGGTGCTGTCAGTATCAATCTGGTAATCAATCCGGTAGTCGACGGCGCCTGTGCTGATATCGTCGTGGTTATCGACTTCTTCGTTAGAGTGTTGATATATGCCAATATTTTTTTTCGCATCAAGACCATTGTCATTTTGTGTAGCCAGTGTAACGCGATAGTCTATATCGCCATCGCCATTTTTGCCGCCATACCGGTAGAGTGCATCCCTGATATCGTGATTGCCGGCTCTGAGCTTGGCATAGTGACCATTATCTTCTGAGGCATGCCTGGTGATGATATTGATTACCGCCAGAAATGAATTTGAGCCATAGGTTGAAGAGTTGGGGCCACGTGATACTTCGATGCGTTCGATATCTTCAATATTGATCGGCAGCATATTCCAGTTGACGCCACCGAGTAGTGGTTCATAAATGGAACGACCATCAATCAGAACCTGCATCTGCCTTGAGTATTGATCGGTGTGGCCATGGTAGGTTACGACCAGTTTTGCCTCTTCGCCCCATTCATTAACACTGTTGCCTACTACTATGCCGGGTACCAGCCTGAGGATTTCAGGGATGGTTCTGGCGCCACTGGCCTCGATGATTTCCCGGTCGATACTGGTAACCGCCATGGGTGTTTCTGAAATGGGCTGCTCAAGGCGGCTGGCTGAGAGCACGATGGGCATTTCAAAAAAAATATCCTCTTCTACTGCCTGCGATACAACCGGTGATGCGGTAGTAATAAGTAAAATTAGACTGGATGCTAAAGAGGGGGTGTTATGGCTCAGGCACAGGCTTTTATCGGGCATTGTTATTTTCAAAGTGGCAACAGATGGCTTGTAATATATACTCTCGTTCCTGAGTAGTAAATATCATAATCCCGCTCATGAATTGAGTGCTGGATTCCAAAAGGGTGCAGTTGAATGTATAAATCTCTGGCTGACTATATTGGTCACACGCCACTGGTGCGCTTGCAGCGCTTGCCGGGTGATACCACGAATACCTTGCTGGTGAAGCTGGAAGGTAATAACCCTGCAGGTTCGGTGAAAGACCGACCTGCGTTGAATATGATTACTCAGGCTGAGAAGCGGGGTGATATCAAACCGGGTGACACCCTGATTGAGGCCACCAGTGGAAATACCGGTATTGCACTGGCGATGGCAGCGGCAGTGATGGGCTACCGAATGGTATTGGTTATGCCTGAAAATATGAGTGAAGAGCGTCGTGCGGCGATGAAGGCCTATGGCGCTGAGCTGATTCTGGTTACCCAGGAGCAGAGCATGGAGGGGGCGCGTGACCTTGCCTTACAAATGCAGGACGAGGGCAAGGGCATTGTGCTGGATCAGTTTAATAATGCCGATAACCCGAATGCACACTACCTCAGTACCGGGCCAGAGATATGGGAACAGACCGAGGGTAAGATCACGCATTTTGTTAGCGCTATGGGCACCACAGGCACGATCATGGGTGTGTCGCATTTTCTCAAGGAAAAAAATCCCAATATCCAGATAGTTGGTGTGCAACCGGAAGAGGGTTCGAGTATTCCGGGTATTCGCCGTTGGCCGAAAGAATATCTACCCGGGATTTTCGAAGCCAGCCGTGTTGATCGGCTGCTGGATGTCAATCAGGCTGAGGCCGAACGTGTGACACGCGAGTTAGCGGCGAAAGAGGGTATCTTCTGTGGTATCTCCTCTGGAGGCGCAGTGGCCGCTGCCATGAAGCTGAGCCAGGAAGTTGAGAATGCAGTAATCGTATCAATCATCTGTGATCGCGGCGACCGTTATTTGTCTACGGGTGTTTTTCCCGCTTAAATTAATACCGAGATACTATTATGTCTGATAAACGTCGCCGAAGATGCAAGCAACGTTTGCCCGATGAGCCTGTCCAGGCTGAAATTGAGTCTTTATCTGCCGAGGGTCGCGGTATTACCCATGTGAATGATCGAATTGTCTTTGTCGATCAGGCGCTGCCGGGTGAGACTGTGACTTTTAAATATACCAAATTGAGCAAAAATATTGCTGAAGGTCGAACGGTCGAAGTATTAAAGCCCTCGGCAGATCGCGTCAAACCAAAGTGTCAGGCCTTCGAACTGTGCGGTGGTTGTTCTCTGCAGCACATGGATTCAGCATCACAGCTCTCGCTCAAGCAGCAGGCGTTTCTTGATCATCTTGAGCATATTGGCATGGTCAAGGCTAAAAATATCCTGCCGCCTCTGACCGGACCACTCTGGGGATATCGTCACAAGGCCCGTCTGGGTGTTCGCTACGTTAACAAGAAAGATAAAATCCTGGTTGGCTTCCGCGAACGCAATTCATCCTATATAACCGATACACAGCGGTGCGAAATTTTGCATCCGAGTGTCGGTGGTATTATTACTGAACTAGCCGAGTGTATTGCTAGCATGGTAATTAGGGAACGTATCCCTCAGATTGAAGTGGCAGTCGGTGATAATCAGACAGTGCTGGTTTTCCGGCATCTCGACCCGATGCCTGAATCGGACAGGGTAATTTTATCTGGATTTGCTGCTGAGCATAATCTGGTGGTCTATTTACAGGCGGGCTCACCCGATGAGCTTGAAGCACTGTATCCAGCTAAACCCGAGACACTTTACTATGAACTGCCTAACTATAATGTCCGAGTAGAGTTTCAGCCGTCTGACTTTACCCAGGTCAACCCTGAAATAAATCGCAATATGCTGGATCGAGCTATCGATTTTTTACAGTTGACTGAAAATGACCAGGTGCTGGATCTATTCTGTGGTCTGGGTAATTTTTCCCTGCCGATGGCGCGTCGATGTGCGCAGGTAACTGCAGTGGAGGGGGCGCAGGTCATGGTAGTAAAAGGCCGTGAGAATGCGGCAAAAAATAATATCGATAATATCGAGTTCTTTATGGCTGATCTGTACAGTGATGAGATTGCCTCGGCACCGTGGCTAAAGAAAAAATACAACAAGATATTGCTTGACCCGCCGCGTTCGGGTGCGGATGCGGTACTCAAGTATCTGGCCAGGATGGGGGCGGAAAGAATTGTTTATGTTTCCTGTCATCCAGCAACACTGGCGCGTGATGCGGGTGTACTGGTAAACGAACTGGGTTATACGCTAACGGATGCAGGCATTATGGATATGTTCCCACACACCAGTCATGTGGAGTCGATAGCCGTTTTTGTTAAGCAGTGAAAAATAGCGTGCTGGGGTTGCAGCATGCGTGATGGCTATTCGATATAGAAACCCATTTTGACGCCAGCGACTTCAATAATATCACTATCCATCAAGGGCTGTGCCTGAGTACCTACTTCCTTGTCGTTAACCATGGGTCGTTTTTCATAGCTGCCGGCATCAACCACAATCAGGAAAAAGCCGAGAGGACGGCGTGTGACAGCGGCAACTTGAACACCCGGTTTACCCAGCGTAGTCAGGATTTTTGTGATCTTCATGCGTTTACCACTGTTGCTGCCACTGAGTAACTCCAGGTAGGCTTCACCGGGGCCATCAGCGCCAGCAGCCCCGGCAGAGGCCAGATCAGCTGCAATTTTGCCAATGGATTGATTAAGTTTTTTGCTGTCTTCGCTGGAAATAGGCTTATCATTTGCGTCGGGGCGAATGATCATGGTTTTTTCAAATTCGCCTTCGCCTGCTTCTTCAGCCTCGTTTATATACTCAAGTTCATGTTTGCCAAGGATTACTTTCTCGCCATTGCGTAATGCGTGTTTGGTGATGCGCTGACCATTAATCAGGGTACCGTTGGTACTGTTTAGGTCTTCGATGAAAGAGTCATTGAGAATGGTTAGGATTTTGGCATGGGTGCCGCTGACAGCAAGGTTATCGATCTGGATATCATTACCAGGCTTCCTGCCGATAGTGATGATTTCTTTGTCCAGTTCGTATTCTTTAATCGGTTTACCGTCAAAGCTGAGTATTAATTTGGCCATTTTGGATCCTTAATGCGCAATATTTATTATTATAGTTATGAGAATAAATCAAAAAATCGAGAAAACAAGCTATTTTTGGCAGGAAAAGATTTTAAAGGTCGTGCTAGGATGACTGAAATATTATCTTTTCCACCATGTCGGTTGGCTTCTTCGATTAATTCGATAGCTGCTTTATCAAGATTATCAATGTTACGTTTGATGGTTTCATGAATCAAATCATCCTCGATCATATCGGTCAGGCCGTCAGAGCAGAGCAGGTAGATATCATTAATCTGCGCCACATCTTCCTGAATATCAATACGCACTTTTTCTTCAATACCGATAGCACGCGTAACCAGATTTTTGTTCAGTGATTTCCTGGCCTGTTCAGGTGTGTAGAAGCCACGGTCTATTAGTTCCTGCATCAGGCTGTGGTCGCGAGTGATCTGCTCGAGCAGGCCATTTCTGACTCTATACATACGTGAGTCACCAACGTGGGCGACTGTGAAGCGGTTATCGTAAAACAATAATACGACAATAGTTGTGCCCATGCCTCGGTATTGTGCATTTTCTGTTGATGAATCAAAGACATTGATATTGGCCAGGGCAATGGCATCATGCACGGTAGTGCTTTCCAGGCTGTATCCCGTTTTTTCATCAACGCCTCCCTCCTTGAGGGTTTTGAGTTTTTCCGTCACCGTGTCATAGACAGTTCTGACGGTAATGGCACTGGCGACTTCGCCGCCACGGTGCCCACCCATACCATCAGCCAGGATGGCCAGACCTATAGATGGTTCTGTACCGATAGCGTCTTCATTGTGGTCACGTACTGAGCCAACATCAGTGCGTCCGATAATTTCAATTTTGCCTTTTAGATTCATATCAATCCTCAGGCCTTGCCTTCAGCGGCTATGATTTTCAGGCATTTTTTAATGTCTGCAGCCATTAGTTGTCCTGACTGATAGCGTTTTTGAATATCTTTATGTAAGGCGCGGTTGATAATAACGCTAATGCAACGAGGTAGTTTTGGGTTGATAGATTCAGGTGCAGGGTGTGGTTCGTTGGCAATTTTGTACATTAGCTGTGCCATTGAGTCACCAGTAAATGGGAGTTGACCGGTAACCATCTGGAACATCATCACGCCCAGAGAGAACAGGTCTGACTGACCATCGACGCGCTTACCTGCCAGCTGTTCTGGTGACATATAGGAGGGTGTGCCCAGTACCATGCCAGTTTTAGTCTTGCTGGAATCGGTGATACGCGCAATCCCAAAGTCTGTAATTTTAAGGGTATCGGTTTCGGGATCCCACATAATGTTGGCTGGTTTGATATCACGATGCACAATTTTAAAGCCGTGGGCATAACCCAGCGCATCAGCAGCTCGTTGTATTATCGAGAGTACGGTGGTGACAGGCAGTAGGTTATCTTTCTTGATGTATTTGACCAGATCGTCGCCTTTGAGGAATTCCATTGCGATATAGGCCAGGTCATGTTCATCACCAGCATCATAGATGGTAACGATGTTGGGGTGATTTAGACGGCCCGCAGTTTCAGCCTCACGGAAGAAGCGTTCCTTAACTTCGGCCAGTTCATCCTCTTCAAACTCCTGTGAGAGCGCCATAGTTTTGATGGCGACTACGCGTGAGATTTTAGGGTCTTTGCCAAGATAAACTGCTCCCATTGCACCTTTACCCAGTTCTTTTTCAATTTCGTATCGCCCTAGCATGGGTTTTTCGATACTGCCATCATCAAGTACTAGGGTGCCGCCAGGTGAGGAGTTGCCACCACCAAGTATGACGGTTGAGTCCATTGCAGTTGCACGATTTGAGCGAGTTTTGATGTCGCGGAAATTGGGTTCGTGATCGGCAATATAATCGTAAACGGATTTCGCCTTGTTGAACTGACGTTTGCGCTCGTAATCTAACGCTAGATTGTACATTAGCTCGAGCGCTGACTTATCAACTGGTAGTTTGCGGAATTTTTCGAAGGCCATATCCAGCTGACCCTGGCCCTGCATGGAAAGCCCCAGCATACGGTTGCTCTCTGCTGACTCGATATCGAGGCGGGCCTTGCCGCGTTCAGTGAGCAGGAAGCGTTTGGTCGTTAGTAAGATGTGTCCGGTGATCAGTAGCAGAGTAGGGGTCATGAGCTGAACCCACATTCCCTGGCCTGTCATTAATACATAGTGCATGACAAAAAAGCTGATGGCGAGAACAATCGTAATACTGAAGCCAGCAGCAGCACCCATACGTGGGAGCATCAGCATCAGGTAGAGCGCAACCAGTAACAGGGCGGCAAACTGTGCATAACCGGCCCAGCCAGGCTGAATGAAAAAATCTTCGTTCAGAATACTGGATACCGAATGTGCCAGTGTTAGTACGGGTGACATGGCCGGGTCGATAGGAGTCACCATAGTATTGCCAACACCGAAAGCAGTGGCACCAATGAGTACGATTTTATCTTTGTATTTGCTGGCTGGAATTTTTCCCTGTATGACATCGTAGAAAGAATCGATTGGGAATGCGCTCCGTCCTTCACTATTGTAGAAAAATGTTTTCATCTGGGATTCTTCATCGGTCTTGATGGTCAGGCGACCCAGTTGAACATCAGAGCCAACAGTTACTTTTATATCGCCAATATCCAGATTCAGGCTTTTTGCCGCTAGAATCAGGGCTACAGAGGGATAGATATCTTCAAAATATTCGACTACTAGTGGCTCACTACGTATGCCACCATCGACATCCAGGACGCTGACCAGGGAGCCGATATTCAAAGCCGCGTCGCCAATGGAGGAGATGGGTGCGAGTGTGCTGACCATGGGCAGTGGGCGCCAGCCATCTGGATTGACGTCAGGGTCATCGATAATATTTTCTTCTGGAAGTTTGTTGCGTAGTACATATTCAGGCAGGCTAGTATCAGGACGACCAATCGGTGCACCAAGAGTAAACGGCATGGCCAGTACGACATTGCCGGTCTGTTGCATACTTTCTGCCAGCATTTTGTCTGAATTCAGTGCAGCATCGGCTGAGGTAAGGAGATCTCTGAGGTTAGATAGTTCATTAATGACTTCATTATTAAGCGGTGATTTTTCCAGATAGCTCCTGATCTTTGCGACAGCAGTCTGTCCGTTAGTATCGCGCTTGTTCTTTACCAGTTGCTGTGAATCATCGATAGTCTGATTGAGTTCTTCGATATATTGAGGGATTCTACCAAGACTGCCTTCATCAAGGGTGTTGCTGAGGTCACGAATAAATTTAAGGCCAGGGTCGAGCTGTGGTTCAGTAAAAAAAACGGTCTGACCAATTGCCTTGGCGCCGCCCTCGGTGAGTAGTTCCTGCATCTGTGCATGAATATTACGAGGCCAGGGCCAGCGGCCTATGTTATCGATGCTCTCGTCGTCGATAGCGATAATGGCAATTTTTTCACTGGGAGTGCGTTCAGATGACTGTACGCCGAAGTCGTAAGCGTCGCGCTCAATGCTCTGTATAAAAGAAGATTGCATGAAAGCGAGAAAAACGAGAGTAATTATGAGGCCGACAAACCAGTCGCTTTTCCAAACCCCTTGTTTCATAGATCACCCGTTTATTTTTGTTGTTTTCAGGCAGGGCAATCCCTGCTATTAATAGGTGCGACGATGTTTCCAGTCGTCATATATTTCCAATATATAGCCGATAAATCTCCACTTAGCTGCTATATCACGCAGTAATTATCGATGTATCTTTCTTGTTTTGCGAGCATAACGCATTCTTTAGAACTTGTCCTGTCCGGCAAAAAATACTATTAGTGCATATAAGGCTGGCTGGCCTTTTCAAACAGTAAGCTGGCCGTAGTTGCACCGACACGTTTGGCCAGTCGGTCAAAGAAATCGTCGGTGATGGTGAAATCGACAATATCTTCTTCACCTATGACTTCTCTAGCGACATAACCCGCACTGGCGAGTTCATCAATCAGGCCGATTTCAAGACTCTGTTCCCCTGTCCAGATCAGGCCTGAGAACAGGCCTGAGACATCCAGTTTCAGACGATCACCGCGGCCTTTTTTCACGGCATCGATAAATTGCTGGTGGATGCTATGTAACAGGCCCTGCATGTGTTTATTGATACTTTCATCAACCGGTGCAAAGGGATCAAGCAGTGCCTTGTTTTCACCAGCGGTCAATGTTCGACGTTCTATGCCCAATTTTTTCATGGCTTCAACAAAACCAAAATTGTCCATACGAACACCGATGGAGCCAACGATACTGGCCTTGTCAGCGTAGATTTTATCAGCGGCAGCAGCTACGTAATAACCACCGGAGGCACACATGTCACTGATGACGGCATATAGTGGGGTATCAGGGTATTTTTCTCGCAGGCGAATGATTTCATCATATATGTATCCAGCCTGTACCGGAGTACCACCAGGGCTATTGATGCGAAGAATAACGCCCTTGGTATGTTTGTCTTCGAAGGCCTCGCGCAACGCAGAAACGATATTATCGGCACTGGCTTTTTCACCATCGGCAATCAAACCTGACAGTTCTACCAGGGCAGTGTGATCAGAAGTCAGTTTATTTGAGGGTATGTCACTTTCGGAAAACATCACCAGTAGCGTGATGAGATATGCAAAGGTAAGTAGCTTGAAAAAAATACTCCAGTAACGCGCACGCTTTTGTTCGCGTAAGCTGGATTCAGCTAGTTTGGTAATGAATTTTCTTTCCCAGCCTGGTTCTTGTTCGTTCATAATTCGTTCATTCAACTGTTATCGATCTGTTAATTGTGCGGTAAAAGATTGATCAAGTCTGCGACCCTGTCCAGACATAATAAAGGCTCATGCGCCATCAGTCTATCAGAGGTATGGGCGCCATGGGTTACGCCGATAGCATCAACGCGGGCATTTTTAGCCATCATTAAATCGTGTTCACTGTCGCCAATCATCAATGCCTGATCTGCATGCGAGCCTGTGTCATTGAGAATGCCGAGCAACATTTCCGGGTGGGGTTTGGATTTGTTCTCACCTGCACAGCGTGTGGTACTGAAATAGTGAGCGACTTTGTGCTCGGTAAAAGTACGATCAAGCCCGGCGCGGCTCTTGCCGGTAGCAATGGCCAGTGTGAAGCCTCTTGCGACTAATTCATCAAGCATTTCAGTGACGCCGTTGAACAAAGGTGCAGGCACAGCGTTTTCATTGAGATAGTGCTGTCGGTAGGCGTCCGCAATTTTTTCAGTGATATCCAAGGGTTTCCCAGGATGCAGATGCTCAACGGCTTCCTGTAGTCCAAGTCCAATGACGCCCCGAGCGGCGTCTTCGCTGACAGTTTCACCGCAGACTATTTTACTGGCGAACTGAAGACTGGTGGTGATTTGTTCTATGGAATCGACCAGTGTGCCGTCCCAGTCGAATACCAGTAATGAATAAGGTTTACTCAGGCTGTTCATGGTTCCAGTTTATCGAGTACATTCTGTAACTCGCTGCTCAAAGGTGCTTCTATGGTAATGGCTTTATTATTAGTGGCAGCTGAGGCGGGAAGTTCAATGCGTACTGCGTGCAAAAATAACCGTTTGAGTCCGATCTGCTTCATCGATTTGTTGAAACTGTCGTCGCCATATTTTTTATCACCCGCAATCGGATGGCCAGCATGCAGGGCATGGGCACGAATCTGGTGGGTACGACCGGTATCAATTTTGATCTCTACCAGTGTGGCCTGTTGGAAGATTTTTCGGGTCTCGAAATGGCTGATGGCGTGCTGGCCTTCTTTATGGACTTCAACCATATGCTCGCCACCACGTTTATATTTTTGCAGCGGTACGTTGATCGTGCTTGTGCCGGCCCATTGACCCGCAACCAGGGCGAGATAGTACTTACCCAGGTCTGAACGGGTGTCCTCTCGTAGCAGGTCGTGTAACCAGGTTAAGATATTTCTGTTTTTTGCAATGATCAGACAGCCACTGGTATCGCGATCAAGACGGTGAGCCAGTTCAAGAAACTGTTCAGGTTGTTGCTGTTTTAACGCCTCAATCACGCCATAGGCGAGGCCACTGCCACCGTGTACGGCAATACCGGAGGGTTTATTGATTACCAGCAGGTGATCATTTTCAAACAGTGTTGATGCCCTGATAAGTTCAATCACGGCATCGGGAATACTGGTGGTCTCATGCTCATTGATGCGTGCCGGTGGGATACGAACCAGGTCATCGAGTTTAAGTTTATACAGCGGTTTTTTTCGACCGCTATTGACCCTGACCTGGCCGCTGCGTAATAGCTGGTAGATATGGCTCCGTGGCACGCCTTTGAGCTGGCCCATCAGGAAATTATCGATGCGTTGGCCGGCATGATTGGCGTCAATTTGAACTATTCGGGCGCTCTGTGAGTCAGATTTCATAGGGATGGTTGCCGAAAGAGCGGTAATTTGGCCTAAATATATAATTTAGAAGCATTTAATGATGTTTTCTAGTTGACCGAAGGCCCGCATTTTGACAGACTTGACCCCGTTTATACCAGCATGCGTTGCTATAAATGTTAAGGATTTTTTGAATGATCTATTATGGATCTTCATTTAAGGAAATTCTCCAGCTGAGTTAAGCGGGGAAAGCGCCACGACAAGCGTGGCCAGCAGGCCTCATAGGGAGGCCAGGACACTAAATTTACCCATGCGCATATCTACATAAGGTTGCGGATGGTGTTTATAAGAGTAAAAACAAACGAATGTATAACCCAGCCTTTTTTGCCGGAATCAATTTCACATTGCCAGAACTAGCCATGCTGGGGGTCTTGATGACTCTCGTCAGCATGCCGCTTATTCAGGCATTAAGTCATGTGCGCCTATCCAAAATGGCCGCTACTGGTGAATCTGGGCTGAGATCAACCTCAGGTTTAAATCAACATGAAAAGAATTTTAATCAATGCGACTCAGAAAGAAGAGATTCGTGTCGCGATGGTCGATGGCCAGCAGCTCTACGATCTGGACGTCGAAATATCCTCCCAGGAACAAAAAAAGGCCAATGTCTACAAAGGTAAGATTACCCGAGTAGAGCCCAGTCTAGAGGCCTGTTTTGTCGATTACGGTGCAGAACGCCATGGTTTCCTGCCTTTTAAGGAAATTTCACGTAATTACTTTACCGAAGAAGCGCTCAAGGCGGGTGGCCGTCCGGATATCCGTTCTGCGATAGCTGAAGGTACCGAAGTCGTTGTCCAGATTGAAAAAGAAGAACGTGGCAATAAAGGTGCTGCGCTGACAACGTTCATTAGTCTTGCTGGTCGTTTTCTTGTGCTAATGCCGAATAACCCTCGTGCCGGTGGTGTTTCACGCCGTATCGAAGGTGAAGATCGCCAGTCTATCCGAGAGGCCATGAGCCAGCTCACCATGCCTGATGGTATGGGTATGATTGTGCGCACTGGTGGTATTGGCCGTTCAGTTGAAGAGCTGCAGTGGGATCTGGATTATCTGTTACAACTCTGGGAAGCCTTTGAGAAGGCAGCGGCTGATCGTTCAGCACCCTTTCTTATCTATCAGGAAAGCAATGTCATTATCCGCGCCCTGCGCGATTACTTCAGAAACGATATCAGCGAAGTACTGATTGATTCAGTGGAGGTATTTGAAACCGCCAAACAGTTTATCGAACAGGTTATGCCTAATCGCATCAGTAAGATCAAGCTTTATCGGGATGCGGTGCCGATGTTTAATCGTTTCCAGATTGAGAATCAGATCGAATCGGCATACCGTCGTGAAGTGCAGCTGCCTTCTGGTGGTTCTATTGTTATTGATCACACCGAGGCGCTGATTTCTATCGATATTAACTCTGCACGTGCGACCAAGGGTGGAGATATCGAAGAGACGGCAACCAATACCAATCTCGAGGCTGCCGATGAAATTGCGCGTCAGTTACGACTGCGCGATCTGGGTGGCCTGGTGGTTATTGATTTCATCGACATGATGTCCAGCAAGAACCAGCGTGATGTTGAAAACCGTCTGCGTGATGCGGTGGCGATTGATCGCGCGCGTGTTCAGATTGGGCGTATTTCACGGTTTGGTTTGTTGGAGATGTCTCGTCAGCGCCTGAAACCTTCACTAGGTGAGGCAACACAGATTGTCTGCCCTCGTTGTACAGGTAACGGTACTATCCGTACGGTAGAGTCACTGGCACTGTCGCTGGTGCGTGTGGCTGAAGAAGAGGCACTCAAGGAAAGCACGGGTCGTGTTGAAATTCACGTACCTGTTGATGTTGCAACCTTTATGCTAAACGAAAAACGAAAGGCTATAGCCACCGTTGAAGCTCAGACTGGAGTGCATATCCTGGTTATTCCGAGCATTGCCCTGGAAACGCCGCAGTATCGTGTTGAACGTGTTCGCAAGAGCGAAATGGATGAGAGCAGTGATCTTGTCAGCTACAAGCAGGCTGAGATTGCAGAGCAGACTTATAACCCTGATCAGCATAAAGAAAAACTGATTCAGCCTGAGCGACCTGCGGTAGCGTCGATTGCACCAGCACGGCCTAAACCACCAGCGGTAGAGGAGAAAAAAGGAGTATCGAAAGGACTTCTGGCTTCGATTGTATCGCTGTTTGTTGGTGATGGAGGTGAAAAGCCAGCAGAAAAGGGCAGATCTGAGCAGAAGTCTGCGCAGGGTAGTGGTCAGGGCCGTGGTAATCGAGGTGGCAGGGCGCGTACTCAGCGTAATCGCAATGCTCGTCCGGCACAAAACAAACAACAGCCTCAGAAGGAAGATGAAAAGTCATCAGATGTATCAAAAGACGAAACTACACAGCAGGGCCAGCCTGGTCGTCGTAATCGTCGAGGAGGAGGACGTCGTCGTCGTGATAACAGGAATAAGGCGCAGGATGGCCAGAATCAGCAGCCTCCTCAAGAGATGTCATCTGGTTCTGATGATAAGGTTGCTCCTCAGGGTAAGGAGCAGGGAGAGGCAAAGCC
>JAOUPA010000298.1 GCA_029880105.1 Gammaproteobacteria bacterium | reverse complement strand
AAACTGCAGCACGTATTCAGGCCAATATTCAAAGGATGGAAGGTCGAGGCTGGGCACTGTCCGGCCTGAGAAATCCTGCCAAGGCAGTAGCTGCCAGTGGTGGTAATGTTCCGCCAGTATTACTGATTGAGGCCTGTAGTACAAAATATTCAGGCCCGTTACTGAAGCGGGAAACCAGCCGTATCTTCTCAATCCTGATGCCATGCACTATCACGGTGTATAAGAATGACGATGGCACGACCTCAATTGGTACCATGAATGCAGGACTGATGGGCAAGCTGTTTGGTATCGGTGACATTATGGATGAGGTGTATGCAGATCAGCAGGCCTTCATCACATTCGACCCCAGCAGGTCGGCTCCTCCGTTGATTAAAACACGTCCTGGTGGCGGTGGTGGCTCTGGCGGTAAAGATGATGCTGGCTGCTAACTGGTCAATGAATGCGGACAAAATAACCAGCGAAAGCTGTTAGTAAGGGGATAAGTTATGAATAATCCAGTAAAGAAAATTAACCGGGCGCTGCTGCTGATCGGTTGTTTTCTAGCACCGAGCTTCGGTGTCAACGCCACAACATCTGAGCCGGTAGTGGCAGATGCAGTTACTCCTGTGGTCGTTGTCGAAGAAGCTGTCGCTGGAAAATCTACATCAACGGCAGATCATTCCAAGTTTGATGAGCTGAAAAAGAATTTCAAAAATGGCCCTGAAGTCACCAAGGCCTGTCTCAAGTGCCACACCGAGGCTGCCAAGCAGGTGCACGCGACCAAGCACTGGTCCTGGGAGTTTTTGAATCCTGCTACTCAGCAAAAGCTGGGTAAGAAAAATGTCATTAACAATTTCTGTACTTCGGTGACCTCAAATCAGACCTTCTGCTCGGCCTGTCACGTTGGTTATGGCTGGAGTGATGACAAATTTGATTTTACTTCAGAAAATAATGTCGACTGTGTTGTCTGTCACGATACCACTGGCAAGTACAAGAAGATTCCGGGCCTGTCAGGCCATCCCAACTACGATGTTATGGAATGGCCTCCACACTCTGGCAAATTCCGTGAACCGACTGATCTGAAAACGATAGCACAGAAAGTCGGTAAAACCAGTCGTGCCAGTTGTGGTGCCTGTCACTTCTACGGTGGTGGCGGTGATGCCGTCAAACACGGTGACCTGGATAGCTCCTTGAAAGAGCCCGGGCGATATCTCGATGTCCATATGGACGCCAAGGGTCTCGACTTTAGCTGTGGTAAATGTCACCTTAGCGATTCCCACGAAGTCACCGGTAGTCGTTATGCACCTACGGCGTCTGATGACAAAGGTGTTCTGATTCGTGGTAACCGCGATGGTAGAAATCCGACAACCTGTGTTGCCTGTCACGGAGATGATCCACATCCACCGGGTATGGCTGCCGTTGATAAGCTGAACTCACATACCGATAAGGTGGCCTGCCAGACCTGTCACATTCCGGCCTATGCGCGTGGCAACAAGGCCACCAAGATGACCTGGGACTGGTCAACCGCAGGTAAGATGGATGAAGAAGGCCAGCCTATGAAGAAAAAGGATAGTGACGGCAATGTGAGCTACGATAGCAAAAAGGGTGATTTCACATTCGAACGCTACGTGATTCCTGAGTACCTCTGGTTCAATGGTGATGTCAAGTTCACGCTGTTCGGCGATAAGGTCGATGGTAGTGACATTGTCAAAATCAACGAGTTCCAGGGAAGTCCCGATGATCCCAAGTCACGCATCTGGCCGGTAAAGACATTCCGCGGCAAACAGCCTTACGATGTCGGTAACCAGACGCTTGCCGTGTTCCACACAGCGGGTAAGGATGAAGCTGCTTACTGGACTAATTTTGACTGGGAGAAATCGATGGAGTGGGGCATGAAAGCAGCTGGTGTTGAATACAGCGGTGAGATGGCTTTCGTCGAAACTGAAATGAGCTGGCCGATCACACACATGGTTGCACCGAAAGAAGATGCGCTGGAGTGTGAACAGTGTCATAAGGAAAACGGTCGCTTACAAAACATAAAAGGTGTCTACATGCCTGGTGTTAATAACACCCCGATCATCGATATGCTTGGCTATGCCGCTGCATTG
>JAOUPA010000081.1 GCA_029880105.1 Gammaproteobacteria bacterium | reverse complement strand
AAGCAGAAGGTATTTCCCACGCAGGTATTTGAGCCATCAGAGGGCGTTTTATCAAACGCTTCCTCATCCGTTTTAACAAGCCTTGCAGACGTACAGGCAGGAGTGACGATATTGAAATGGCCAGTTTATACAATCGACGCAATATAGGCTTTAAGATGGTTAATCTTTCCTGATCTAGCATCTTTTTTATGCCTGTCTGATAAGACAAAAGCGAATTATGGTATTGCTGGGTTTGTTCCAGCGTATGCGCTAATCTAGTCTCTCTCTCCTTAGCAGCATCTAATTGTTGGACTAATTCAGTTTCCCTTGTGCGGGACACTTCAAGCAGCTGACTCTCTCTTGTCTGCAATGCCTGAAGTTGCTGGCTCAGCTCTTCAGCTCTTAGCTGAGACGCCTCCAGCTGCTGATCCAGCATATTTTCTCTTTGCTGCACAACTTCCAGTTGTTGATTCAGCTCACCTTCCCTCTGCTGCATGATTACAATCTGTTGATTTAGCTCGTCTTCTCTTTGTTGTTTAGCTGCCAGTTGCTGATGTAGCTCATCTTCCTTCTGCTGCAAGACGGCCAGTTGCTGTCCTAGCTCGCCTTCTCTTTGCTGCATAGCTAGCAGTTGCTGATTTAGCCCTTTTTGAGTTTCATTTAAAACAGCGATCTTATTTTCCTTTTCTCCTAACTGCGACACCCGTTCTGATAACTCGCCGTACAATTTTTTTATATCTGCGCTGCTTTGCTCTACAACGTTATTCAGACGAACTATTTCCTGGTCACGCAGCCCCATCTGGTACTCAAGATCATGCACCCGACCATGGCTCGCATCACTTAGTGCATCTATATATGAGAACATTGGTATTAATAACCTGAACTCATTATAAATTTCGCCCCAGCAAGAGTCCTGCAGAGATATTTTTCCTTCCGATAGTTTAAGAAGCTGCTTATACAGACTGATTACCAGTGAAAAGCAACCGCCTCGTTCTGACCAGTCGAGCGATTCCCTCTCTGTTACGATATTGTGCCGAAGCGATTCACTGACAAAATCATTAGAAAAATCACTGATTGATTTCTTTATCTCTGAAGTAACATTAATATTTAAACGACCAGCTATATCAGTGAGTTTTGCTTCAGATTTAGTGACAAAATCATCGTAATCGATAACGATCAATTTATCTGCATAATTACTCTGCAGTACATCTATCCAATGACTCAGGCAAAGCAATGAGGATTTTTCTTCGCTAATTTGATCCCTAACCGCCAAAGAGCGAGCAATACTTACAGGGTGCCTAATCGACATCACTAAATACGTCTGAGCACCAGCCTCTTCAAAGATCGGAATCCAGAAAGGCAATAGGCGTGAAAATCTTGGGTCTTTAATACCCCAGAACTCAGTATTACCCTTTTTTTTTCTTAAAATTTCTCTTGCTTGTTTGCGTAAAGCCTGGAACATCTCGCCCTGCAAACTGGCCAATGGGACAGGCCTGATGCTATCCCAACGACAACCCAGACTACGTAGAATTTTTTCATTAAGTGCCAGTACATCCTTATCTTCCCAGAAGCCTTTTGCGTTATCTGCTGCCGGATCATGAAACTCTTCCCCGATTTCGATACCCAGCGTTTTCAAACCTCGCATCAAAACACTGGTGCCCGACCGATGCATACCAACAACAAGAACAATAGAGCTCCTGATACCACGATTCAGATTGTCACTACTTACAGAAGCCATTACTACGATCTCGTTTTTTCAAAATAATGCATGTATTCACTAAGTACACTATCAACATCACCGGTTTTACGAACACAACCATCTTCTATCCAGATGAGCCTGTCGCACAATTTTTTATGCATTGCTGGTTGGTGCGAAACCAGGACAACAGAGCGATTAGATTGGCACATCTCATGGATCGTAGCCGCAGACTTTTCGCGGAACTCGACGTCACCGACCCCAAGAACCTCATCAAGCAGAACCACATCCGGGTTTGCGTACACAGCTACTGACATACCCAGCCTGGCACGCATCCCTGACGAATACACATGTACAGGCTGATCAAAAAATTCACCCAGATCAGCATAGTCACGTATGTCATTCATATTCATGAGCACCTGCTGTTTAGCCAGACCTAACATCATGCCACTCAAGATAGCGTTTTCTCTGCCTGTGAGATACTGAACAAAGCCTACTTGCAGAGACAAAAGAGAGGCAACAACACCATAATTCAACACCTCACCTTTATCAGGATCAATAATACCGGCCAATAACCTGAGCAGTGTACTTTTACCAACACCATTACGTCCAATTACACCCAGTGTCTCTCCATGAAACAAATCAAAAGATACATCTTTTATCGCCCAATAATCTTTCCTACGAAAGAGGCCGGACTTCTGACTATAGGCTACAGCAACATTTTTTAAACTTATCGCCAGCCGGCCTTCATTAGTTGATTCATGATTATTCATACTAAAGCACTTTTGCAAATTGACGATCGTAGCGTACAAGCATATACACACCGACCAACAGTGCCAATAAAGATGAAACAACTACAACTGACAAAAAAATCCAGTCTGGCCATACCCCATTAAGCATTACGTTACGATAGCTTTCAATAATGCCCACCATGGGATTCAAATACAGAAATGTTTTCACCTCTGGCGAGGCCACGCTAATATCAAAAAACACGCCAGACAGAAAAAACATTAGTATCAATCCATTTTCAATAATTAATTTCATATCCGGAAGAAATGGCACCAACACAGACAAAATACAACCAATAGATAGCATCAACAACCATTGAATACTTATAAGTAGCGGTATTGACAACCATGAGATCGATGGCGTCTTACCTGATAACACCAGAAAGCCAACAAGCAATATGAACACTATAAAAAATTTCATTGTTGCTGACATTATTGCCATACTGGGAAAAACAATTTTTGGAATATACACCTGGCGAATCAATCCCACATTGGCCGATATACTATTAGAGCTTTGCAAGATAGCCGCAGAAAACCATTTCCAGACAACCAGACCAGTTAGTAGAAAACCAACCCTGTCTTCCCCGCCTCGATCAAACACAACGACAAATATCAGGTAAAAAACAGACATATAAATAATTGGTTCAATAATCCACCAGAGCACGCCCAGATATCCTCGACGAGCCTCTGTGAGCAAATCAGCCGCAGACTTTTGCATAACCAGTGAGAAATAATGTCTAAATTTATTCATAGTTATTTTAGTCGTCAGCCATTCAATACCTCTAAAGCTAACTATGTCCTAAGATAGCTCCCGCATCGTTAAATCAAGACACTTTTCCCAGTCTGGCATCACCAGACCATACCTCTCTTCCAGTTTCCTGCTCTGCAAAAGGGAGTTCATCGGCCTTCTGGCAATAACCGGGAATTCTGCCGAGCTTATAGGCTCTATATCTTTTATGATGATATTTTCTTCACCCATTAGTCGTTTTGCCTTGTCAGCAATTTCCATTGCAAAACGGTACCAGGTTGCCTTACCCGATGAGGCCAGGTGATACATGCCAGAACAGAACCCACCCTGTTTTCTCTCACGCCATGACTGCCAGATAGCATTAGCCGTAATTTCAGCTATTTGCCTTGCGCATGTTGGCGCACCATGCTGGTCATTAACGACCCTAATGCTTCCCCTCTCTTGCATTAACCTGATCATTGTTAGCAAGAAATTTTTACCGCGAGCCCCGTATACCCATGAAGTCCTGAAAATAAGAAAATCACATCCCGAAGATTCTATTAGTTTTTCACCGAACAATTTACTTCTTCCATAGGCATTGATCGGGTTTGGCTCATCATCCTCAGCATAGGCCATCTCCTTCAGGCCATCAAAAACGTAGTCCGTTGAATAATGAACGAGCAAGGCGTTTATTTTTTTAGCTTCCTCAGATAAAACACCAGGAGCCTCGCCATTAATGATAGTTGCAAGCACCTCTTCATCTTCAGCCTTATCTACTGCGGTATAAGCAACTGCATTAACAATCACATCAGGCCCTATTTTTTGAACAATCCCCCTAAGGCTCTCTGGTTTAGAAAAATCAACATCCTCCCTGCTCATCGCAATTACATCACCCAACGGTTGCAGACTACGATTTAGCTCCCAGCCAACCTGTCCATTTTTTCCAAATAGTAAAATCTTCATTTGAAAACATCGGCCTGAGAGAAGGCCACACCTTTGGCATCTTTTTCTGATACTTGAGGTTGCTCTGAATACTGCCA
Organism: Gammaproteobacteria bacterium; assembly: GCA_029880105.1. GTDB lineage: Bacteria > Pseudomonadota > Gammaproteobacteria > SZUA-229 > SZUA-229 > LH-M37. The sequence goes on along the minus strand of JAOUPA010000081.1, from coordinate 4,224 downwards.
GTCTATACCCAATGCTGCATCATTCCATTGCAGGCATCGTTCGTATTCAGGTGCGTAATAATCAGTCGTTTTATAGAGAAATTCAGCCTCATCACTCAGAACAATAAAACCATGCGCAAAGCCTTCAGGTATCCAGAGTTGGCGCTTATTTTCTGCCGATAACATGGCTCCTTCCCACTGCCCGAATGTTGCCGATGATTTTCTTAGGTCCACAGCCACATCAAAAACCTCACCCCGCACTACCCTTACCAGTTTTCCCTGTGGTTGTTTTATCTGGTAGTGAAGTCCGCGCAGTACCCCACGACGTGACAATGAGTGATTGTCCTGAACAAAATGCCTGTCTATCCCAGTTAACTCGGTAAATTTCTTTTGATTAAAGCTTTCAAAGAAAAACCCGCGCTCATCACCGTGCACCTCAGGCTCAATGATTAAAACATCAGGTATTTTTGTTGGTATTACTTTCATCAGGTTAGGACTTCTTCATCAGCGCGCCGAATCAGGTACTGGCCGTATTGATTTTTAATTAGTGGTTGCGCCAGCTCAATGAGTTTTTCCCTACTGATATAGCCCATTTCATAAGCAATCTCTTCGATACAGGCCACTTTTAGCCCCTGACGATTTTCTATGGTTTGTATAAAATTTGCTGCTTCAAGCAAACTTTCATGTGTACCCGTATCCAACCAAGCATAACCTCGTCCCATGAGTTCAACCTTTAGATCGCCCTGTTCAAGATACTTCTGGTTGACCGTAGTAATCTCCAGTTCACCTCGCTTCGAGGGCTTAATCTGTTTGGCAATCTTGACCACACTGTTAGGGTAAAAGTACAGGCCAACAACGGCGTAGTGGCTTTTGGGTTTTTCCGGCTTCTCCTCGATGCTGAGCACGTTACCCTCGGCATCGAACTCAACCACGCCATAACGCTCTGGGTCTTTCACAAAGTAGCCGAACACCGTTGCCTTGTTTTCATCCTGAACATTGGCGATGGAACTTTTCAGCATCTTGACCAGACCATGCCCATAAAAGATGTTGTCACCGAGCACCAGGCAGACATCATCATCGCCAATAAATTCTTCACCAATGATAAAGGCCTGCGCCAGGCCATCGGGTGAAGGTTGTTCTGCATAGGAAAACTGCATACCGATCTGGCTACCGTCGCCCAGTAGATTTCTGAACTGCGGCAGGTCATGTGGAGTTGAAATGATAAGCACATCAGTAATACCAGAAAGCATCAGTACCGATAATGGATAATAAATCATTGGCTTATCATAAATAGGTGTTAACTGTTTACTCACCCCCTGGGTAATGGGGTATAAACGTGTTCCAGAACCACCTGCCAGAATAATACCTTTCATTATTTTTTCTCTCCCAGACCGAGGCGCTCACCCTGATAACTGCCATCGAGCACGTGCTGACACCATTCGCCATTATCCAAATACCAGCGAATAGTCTTTTCTATGCCACTTTCAAAGGTCTCAGCCGGCGTCCAGCCAAGGTCTTTGGCAATTTTGCTGGCATCAATGGCGTAACGTACATCATGACCAGGGCGATCGGAGACATAGGTGATCAGTGATTCGTGAGGTTTATACGGCGAGTCCGGCACCATCTGATCAAGCAGTGCACAAATCGTTTTGACTACCTGCAGATTGGTTTTCTCGTTGTGCCCCCCGATATTATAGGTTTCCCCCGTCTTGCCTGTTTCCAGTACCAGGCGCAGGGCACACGCATGGTCATCGACATGCAACCAGTCACGTATCTGCGAGCCATCACCATAAATGGGTAACGGTTTACCTGACAGTGCGTTGAGCGTCACTAGTGGAATTAGTTTTTCCGGAAACTGGTAGTGGCCATAATTATTGGAGCAGTTAGTAATCACTATTGGCAGCCCATAGGTGCGATGCCAGGCCCTGACCAGGTGATCCGAAGAGGCCTTGCTGGCCGAATACGGTGAACTCGGCTCATAACTGGTTTCTTCGGTGAAGAAGCCTTCTGCCTCGAGATCACCATAAACCTCGTCAGTCGAAACGTGATGAAACCTGAAAGCAGCCTTTTTTTCTACTGTCAGTTGATCCCAGTATTTTTTAGCCACATCAAGCAATATATAGGTGCCAACAATATTGGTCTGGATAAAATCGGCAGGGCCATCAATGGAGCGATCCACGTGTGACTCGGCCGCCAGGTGCATAATAGCATCCGGCTGGTATTGCTCAAAAATACGCTGCACAGCCCCAGCATCACAGATATTGGCATGTTCGAAATGGTATCGAGGGTCACCTGAAACTTCCGCCAGTGACTCCAGATTGCCGGCATAAGTCAGCGCATCCAGATTAATCACTTCATGGCTGGTGTCATTAATATACTGGCGAATCACGGCGGAACCGATAAAACCCGCACCACCTGTCACAATTATTTTCACTTAAACCTTCCGTAAACTTTTAGTTAACTCGTTGCCAGCACTCTACAGCCTGTCTGCATAGAGAAAATAGGGCTAAAAAAACAAAAATGGCCGTTAATCTACCCCGGAGGAACACCTGCTATGGAAGAGGTATTTTGAGGCATTTCAACGACCATCATGGAATTAATTGGTGGAGCTAGGCGGGATCGAACCGCCGACCTCTTGCATGCCATGCAAGCGCTCTCCCAGCTGAGCTATAGCCCCATTTAATGTGGGGTGCACTATACTTGATTCACTTTTCAATGTAAACGTACAGCCCGAATCAAAACCCCCATTAATTCGCAATAAAAACCAGCAACCTGTCGATTCTATCAAGTGTTTTGGCCTTACCCAGTAAATCCAGCGTGGTATCAATGGATGGGGAGGTGGTTGACCCGGTCACCGCTATGCGCAGCGGCTGAGCTACTTTCGGGAAACCCACCTCCTGTTCGTTGACCACCTCCTGAATTACATGGTGGATGTTGTCTGCATACCACTCTTCCAGGGCCGCCAGTTTTTCCCGGGCTGAAACCAGTATTGCCGCAGTCCCTTCCTTAATATGCTTCTTCATCGACTGCGCATCATAATCTTCAACCGGTTCATAAAAGAATCGACTGTTCTCCACCATTTCCACCAGTGTTCTGCTGCGTTCACGCAATAACAGCACAATCTCCACCAGGGCAGGCCCTGTTTCTATTTTGATACCATGCTCCATCATATAAAAGGCCAGCTGCTCTGCCACCTTCACAGGGTCCATTGACATCATATACTGCTGATTCATCCATTGCAGTTTCTCGATACTGAAATTAGATGAGGATTTATTGACACCAGTTAGATCAAATTTCTCAATCATCTCTTCCAGCGTAAAAATTTCCTGGTCGCCATGTGACCAGCCCAGACGAACCAGGTAATTAAGCACCGCTTCAGCCAGGTATCCCTCTTCATGGTACTGCATGACACTGACTGCACCGTGTCGCTTGGATAGCTTCTTGCCATCCGGGCCATTAATCATCGGCAGATGGGCATACTCGGGAATTTTGGCGCCGAGCGCATTCAGGATATTGATCTGGCGTGGTGTGTTATTCAGGTGATCATCACCGCGAATAACATGGGTAATTTTCATATCCATATCATCAACTACCACAGTTAGATTGTACGTAGGGGCACCGTCTGAACGTTCAATAATCAGATCGTCTAATTCCTTATTTTTGATCACCACTGTACCGCGCACATGATCAGTAATAACTACCTCACCGTCTAGCGGGTTTTTAAAACGTATCACGGTGTCATTGGCTGCGGCCAGACCCTTTTCACGACAACAACCATCGTATTTGGGCTTTTCCTTATTGGCCATCTGCTGTTCACGAATCTGGTCGAGGCGCTCTCTGGAACAGTTGCAGTAATAGGCATGTCCCTCTTTCAGCAGTTGCTGTATCACTTCCCTATACCGATCAAACCGTTGTGTCTGGTAAAAAGGCCCTTCATCATGTTCCAGACCCAGCCACTCCATGCCGTCGAGAATAGCGTCTACTGCCTCCTGTGTAGAGCGCTCACGGTCGGTATCCTCAATGCGCAGGACAAATTCACCTCCCATTTTTTTAGCGTACAGCCAGGAAAAAAGCGAGGTACGAGCGCCACCAATATGGAGATAACCCGTTGGACTGGGTGCAAAACGTGTACGAACTGTCATAATATTTTAAGCCGCTAAAACAACAATAAAACGTGAAATTATTACAATCTCACTTCCTGTTGATCAATATTCTGCAAAAACCATTGATAGGTCTGGCGCAAAC
>JAOUPA010000297.1 GCA_029880105.1 Gammaproteobacteria bacterium | reverse complement strand
CAGCAAAACCGATAGTCTTAAAGAAGCTGATTTTTATACCTTAAATTATAATATTCTGGCTTATTTCCCACTGAGAAAAATCGATACCCTGGTGCTCAACTATTATCAATCGGATGCTCACGTGCGACGGCAGGGGGATACCGACCCGGCAAACATCCGTGCAGAGATCAATGCCAACTGTGCGCCTGCTGATACAGTGTGTCTGACCACCGAGCAGGAACTGGTCGATAATTTTATCAGTGCAAGAAAATATGGCACGGCGGAATCGCTGGGCGGTGACCTGCGTCTGCGTTCTTTCCCGCAGGGTAGATACCAGGGAGCGCACATGGCGTTTTTAGGTGTGGAATACCGCTGGAACTTCAAGCAGGAAGCCAAACCGTTCGATTATTTTATCTGGAAAGATGTGCGCACCGGATTGCAGCTGGCTTTTTTTGCCGAGATAGGCACGGTTTCCGAAACCAGCTCGCAGCTATGGGATGAAACACGAGAGAGTTATGGCGCAGGCTTTCGTCTGATCGCAGCTTCCGGTGCAGTCTATCGTTTTGATATTGCTAGCGGCTCTGAAGGCACAGAGCAGATTATCATTTTTGAATATCCCTGGTAGCGTTAAGCGATGTGCCAGTCAAAAAGTTTACTGGCCGGCTGACAGGCTCAGCCGAACACGAAGACCACCAAGTTCAGGTGAACTATCAAACTGTAATTGTCCATCATAAAGCTCCACGATCTCTTTGACGATCGCCAGCCCCAGCCCATGACCGGGTAAGGATTCATCGATACGATGCCCGCGCCGGGTGAGCACGGTTAACGCCTCTTCGGATACACCGGGGCCATCATCTTCAACGGTAATGTGAATCGTATCGCCCTGTTCGATGTGGCAACGCACATGTCCCTTGCACCACTTGGCAGCATTGTCGAGCAGGTTGCCCAGCAGTTCCAGCAGATCATGGCGATCGACATGGCTCAAGTTTTGTTGTGGTATCTGGTAATCAAACTTTATATGTTTATCATGATAGATACGCTCTAACACGGTAATCAATGCAGGCAATTCTTCGCCGGGATTAAACCGCTGGCCGGCACTGCCGGCACCTGCCAGTCTTGCCCTTGCCAGTTCATGTTCGATCTGTTGCTGCAGGGCGGCGGTGTGCTTCTGCAGTTCCTGCCCGAGCTCGTCAGGTGTTTCGTTACGCTCGGCTAATTGAGTCAGCAGGTTCAGCGGCCCTTTTAAAGCGTGGGCAAGATTACCCAGCGCATTGCGTGAACGCTCAAGCCGGCGTTCCATCACCAGTAATAGACGATTCACTTCTACCACCAGCGGCTGCACCTCAAGAGGCACTGTTTCGCTAAGCTGGTCGATGTCGCCGCGCTCCAGCTGTTTGATCTCGTGAGCTAATCGCCGCAATGGCGCAAAAGAATCACGCACGATACGGCGCTGGATAAACAGGATCAGGAACAAAAAAATAATCGTGAGCGCCAGCAGTAACAGTGCATTGTCTAACAGCCGTTGCTGCAGTTGCGAAAGATCTTCCGCCACCATGATGGTGATGTTCTGATCAGCCTTGCGGTATCCCCCCGTCCAGAGCAGAAGAGGCTGTTCGGCGGGGCCGGTGATGCGGCGTATGCGCTGTTTGCCGGGGGCGATTTTTTCACTGCCGAGTTCAACATCCCAGAGTGAACGTGAACGCAACACTTCCGCATTTTCGGTGATAAGCAAAAAGTAATGACCGGACAGCGGCTGGCGATAGATGGCCGAAACCGAACCTTCGCGCAGCGTGGCTTTGCCATCGATATCAAATTGCAGGGCGGCCAGCAGACCTTCGCCATCGTGTTGCAGGCGTGAGACCACCAGGTCATCGACCAGGCGCTGATTCTGGTCGTAGATCAGCCAGCCGATCAATCCCATCAACAGCATCAGGCTCAAGCCCAGCCCGATATGAAGCCGATGCGTCAACGAGTTCACGGCGTTTCCCCGCCAAAGATATAACCCTGTCCGCGACGGGTCTCGATCAGCGATTTGCCGATCTTCTGCCGCAGCCGTTTGATATAGGCTTCTATCACATTGCTGTCACGGTCGGCATCGCCTTCGTAAAC
>JAOUPA010000296.1 GCA_029880105.1 Gammaproteobacteria bacterium | reverse complement strand
GTGGCGAGCTACCGGGTAATCTGACCATGTATAACCCATCACAAGATAGATGCCGAGGGTGATGGTAACTGATAATGCAATTAAGGCCAGTAGCATCATGCTACGGGTAACGTGTCGATTTATTGAGCGTGATAATCGCTCAATCGCGATGATGATGAATATGCTGAAAGCGAATCCGAGTAATATCATCGCGGTAAGAAATAGCGACTTGATATTACTTAGCCAGGCAAGGCCTAAGCAGGCGGTGCCGAGCATTAGCGGCAGATGAATCAGGCGGCTGAAAAATACGGCATGTGGAATAACGATGCCCATGAGTACCGGCATCAGCTGCATGAGTGCACCAAGCATGCTCATGGCGAGAAAACCCAGAGTTAGAAAATGGGTAACAGCAAGTAGCTCCGGGGTCCAGCGATGCTCTATCATCTCGGGGCCGTACCAGAGCATGATTACAGCGGCGACTACACTAAACAATGGTGCACTGATCAGAAATCTTGCAGGTACGGAAAACGGTGGAGATTGCTGTAGCGAGAGATTGGCGTGCATGAATCTAGTCAGCCGTGTCTATTATTGTCTGTACAGCCCTGGCAGCCTCTATATCATCCTCGGCCCAGATAAATACTTCAACTGCGGTGGTTGTTCCCCTGCGTTGGTGATAGCTAAAGTGGTTATCGTCGAGGTTACCGAAAAGCATACAGGGTTCGCGGCGGTGCAGCATGCGCAGGTATTGCCCAGGCCTTAGCCGGGCGGCGGCCTCAAGTGTCAGCGTGAGAGGTTCTGGTGGCTCAAGCTCGCTGACATCCAGTAAGACCTCTGCAGACATCAGTCTTTATTCCAGTCCAGAAGTTTTTGATGGAAGTAATCACTTTCGTCAGAGAGATGCTGATCCATCATGGTATACAAAATCTGTTCTTCCTTCATATTGTGCTGTTGCATCAATATTAAAAGTGTTTCAGCGATATCAAGATAATTATCGCTCTGCTTCTCTTCGATAGCATTGCGCATTTCAGTAAAGAGTGCCCGCATCTGGTCGTGTTCCATGCGCATCATTTGTGTGGGACCCATGGTCATGCCGGTTTTCTCTTCGAAGGCGGGGAAGAGTTCAATTTCCTCAATATCAAGATGTCGCTCCATGGCCTTAATAAAATTACCAACTGCCCGGGTTGCGCTGCCCCAGTCTTCCGCACTGGCCGTAGCCTCTGCCTGTGCAAAAATCAGGTCACAGTCTTTGTGATCCTGTGCCATAAATTCTTTTATATTCATAAAATGACCTCATTATCGAAATGGCGAAATCTTAACTGTATATCAATATACGGCTAATGATCTACGTCAGATGTATGGCCAACTATATCCTTACATAGTGTAGTTTTAATTCTTTTGGCGACAATAATACAAAGACTTATAGTATCATCGCGCTAATGTTTTAATGACCTGGTAATACCATGAAATACGCCGCTATTCTATTTTTTCTATCCATTATATTAGTAACGAAGTCTGTGCACGTTTACGCTGGTAATGTAGTTAGCATCGATGTGCCTCCAGCCTCACTGGAGCAATGGTACAAGCCGGCCAATAAACGACAGGTCTGGTTGCACACCATGTTCAAGCTGCGCCGCGAAATGCAGGCCATTGATGAATATGCCAAATCGAAAAATGCAACTGGTATGACCAAGTGGATCGCTCGACTCGAACAGGATTACAACAAGATTAGTGAAATGGTGCCTGAGTGGGAAAAGGAAATTAAGCCACGGCTACTGCCAGAGCTTGAGATGTTTGCAGAAAAGGGTGATACCTATCGCGTCTCCAAAACACTGAAAATGATTCAGCGAACCTGTGATGACTGTCATCAGAAGTACCAGCCACTGGTGACGGCAATGTATCGTTCACCGTACTATGATCAGATAAAAATTAAAACAGACAACGGATCTGAGCAGGAATTTGAAGATAATATGGAGGCCCTGTCAGACTCCGTTAATCGAATTCTGATAGCCCTGGATGATGGTAATAAAGCAGTTGCCCTTGATGCCAGTAAGCTTCTCACCAGCCAGTTACAGAAATTAGGCGGTAGCTGCGAGGCCTGTCATGAAGATGATGAA
>JAOUPA010000080.1 GCA_029880105.1 Gammaproteobacteria bacterium | reverse complement strand
GAAATACTTAACCACTCAATGGCATAACCTGCCTGTGGCACCAGTCGCGCTTCAATGCCAGCCCTGGTTCCAAGCCAGATCACTGGCACGCCTCGAGCACGCAGTTCATCGGCAACTGCCAGAGCCGGAAAGACATGACCACCGGTACCACCGGCCATAATCAGAATCGGTTGTATCGCTCTCATGCAACACCCCCTGCTGGTTTCAATTTTTTTCGCTGGCGACCTTCGCGACCCACCGCCTGCTTTGAAAATTCTCCACATTCATAATTAATGCGCAGCAACAACCCAATTGCCATGCAACACACAACCAGACTACTGCCACCATAACTCATCAGTGGCAGCGTTAATCCTTTGGTAGGCATCAAACCCATATTCACGCCCATATTGATTACAGCCTGAAGCGCCAGCCAGATACCAATACCGTAAGCCATGTAAGCAGCAAAACGATTACCGCTTCTCTCAGCCTGAAGCCCAATTTTGAAGGTTCTAAAAAATAAAATCGTGTACATCGAAATTACAAAACAGACACCAATAAAACCAAATTCTTCCGACAGCACTGCAAACAGAAAATCAGTATGTGACTCAGGCAGGTAGAATAATTTTTGTACACTGCCACCCAGGCCCGTACCCCACCAACCACCAGTACCAATGGCAATCAACGACTGTGTTAGCTGAAAACCTGTATCAAACGGATCCGCCCATGGATTCATAAAAGAGGTCAGGCGCTCCATACGATAGGGTGATGAAATCACCAGCATCAATGCACAGGCACCAAACAATGCCAGGAACGATGCAAATTGGATAAAACGCACACCACCTAAAAATGTCATTGCCAGCACTGTACCCATAATAACCACAGTGGAGCCAAAATCAGGCTCCAGCAACAGCAGCAAACCTGCAAGCCCAACCATCAGCATTGGTTTGATAAACCCTTTTAATGAAGTCCTCACCTCTTCACCATGACGAACCAGATAGCCGGCGACATAAATCAGCAAAAACAGTTTCACCACTTCTGATATCTGAAGATTGATCAGCCCAAGGGAAATCCATCGGGTACTACCGTTAACTGTTTTACCCACACCCGGGATCAGTACCAGTACCAGTAGAAACAGGGCAAAGCCTAATAATGCAACACCTGATTTTTCCCATTGCACTAACCTAACCCTGTAAACCAGAGCAGCTGCCACTACCCCAACAACAACAAACACCATCTGGCGCTGTAGATAATAAAAAGGATTAGCGTAATGCTGATCGGCAACACCGACGGAAGCAGATGCCACCATCACCAGTCCCAATGATAATAATGAGACACAGACAAATGTCAGCACTGGGTCGAGACACTCAAGATGCCACGATGAAGCACGATTAACAGCGCATTTAATATTTGGCATAACCATACGTTCGCTCATTGAACCAACTCCCGGACAGCCTGCATAAACACCTGACCACGATGCTCAAAATTATTAAACATATCAAAACTTGCACAGGCCGGTGACAACAGAACATTATCACCTGGCTGTGCAAGCTCAGCACACTTAACAACTGCTTCATGCATATCTGCGGCGCGTACAACTGGAATAACACCCTCAAACACGGCTGCAATAATGTCAGCATCTCTCCCAATTAGAACTGCAGCTCGCAGGTGTTTCTCTGCTACTTCACCCAACTCTGTAAAATCTGCATCCTTGCCCTCACCACCTGCAATTAACACATGCTTTCCCGGCAGACCTGCAATGGCTGCAATACTCGCACCGACATTGGTCGCCTTGGAGTCGTTATACCAGTTAACTCCGTCTTTCTCTGCCACCCACTGAGTACGGTGCTCTAGTCCGGGGAAATTTCTTATCGCTTCAAGCATAAAACGCTGGGGGATATTCAACACTGAACCCATCGCGAGCGCTGCCAGAACATTTGCAACATTGTGCAAACCTTTAATTTTGATTTCATCAACCTTCAGCAAAAGCTCTTTACCATGACAAAGCCAGCTCTCACCATTGTTTTCACATAAACCAAAATCGTCATTAGCAGGCCGCTTCAACGTAAAACCAATCGTTCTTTCACATATACAGGTTTGCTCATTAGCCAGTTGATCATCCCTGTTCAGTACACATGATTTGGTGTTTTTATAAATTTCGTGCTTAGCCATGACATAGTCATTCAGGCTCTCGTACCGATCCATATGATCCGGACTAATATTCAGTATAACCGCAGCTTCCATTGGTAGATTCTGCAATGTCTCTAGCTGAAAACTGGATAACTCCAGAACATATAACTCATAACTATCCTGAACAAGGTCAAGTACAGGTATCCCTAGATTGCCACCAACAGCGACATCAATACCGGCACACTTTGCCATCTCGCCCAGCAAGGTCGTTACAGTGCTTTTTCCATTTGACCCGGTAATACACGCCACCGGTGCTGCAACTTCATGCGCAAACAAATCAATATCACCGGTAATTTCCACATCCATTTCTTTGGCTTTCTTTAGCGCCGCTTCGGACATTGAAACACCAGGGCTAACAATAATACGCCTGGCCGAAGTAAACAGATCGGTTTTAAATTCACTCGTATGTAGTTCGACATCTGGAAAACTTTCTCTCAACGCCTGCAGCTTCGGCGGTTGCTCACGGCTGTCTACCACTACCACATGCTCACCCAGCGCTCGCAAATAACGCACAACAGACAGCCCTGTCGTGCCTAGACCAACGACCAGCGTGTAGATTGCGTTTTTTTTATGCTGCGTTTTTTCCATTGTTTTATTCAACTATTAAATCTTTATCTAACCTTGAGCGATGCCAGACCAATCAACACCAGGATAACGGTAATAATCCAGAACCGAACGATCACCCTGGGCTCAGGCCAGCCTTTTAATTCAAAATGATGGTGTAACGGCGCCATTCTAAAAATTCTTTTGCCAGTTAGCTTGAATGAGGCCACCTGCATAATCACCGATACTGTTTCCATAACAAAGACACCACCCATAATCAGTAACACCAGTTCCTGACGCACCAGCACTGCCACCACACCAAGGGCGGCACCTAGGGCTAGCGCACCGACATCACCCATAAACACCTGTGCAGGATAGGTGTTAAACCATAAAAAACCCAAACCGGCACCCACCAGTGAGCCGCAAAAAATAGACAGTTCACCTGAACCCGCAACATATGGGATACCCAGGTAACCAGCAAAACCAATGTGCCCTGTGACATAAGCAAAGACACCCAAAGCCCCTGCCACCATTACCGTTGGCATAATCGCCAACCCATCAAGGCCATCGGTTAAATTCACCGCATTACTACTACCGACGATAACGAAATAACTCAAAACAACAAACCAGCCACCCAACGGAATCATTACATCCTTGAGGAACGGCATAATTAAGGTTGTCTCAATCGGCGAACTTGCCATACGGTACATAACCACAGCAGCACCCAAACCAAAAACTGTCTGCCAGAAATATTTGGTCCTGGCTGACAGGCCCTTTGAATTGCCATAAACCAGTTTCTTGTAATCATCAATGCCGCCAATCAAACCAAATAGTAATGTTACAACCAAAGCAACCCATACCTTGTCACTGGAGAGATCACTCCACAGCAATGTGCTTATTGCTACTGAAACAAGAATTAGCGCTCCACCCATAGTAGGCGTACCTGCTTTGGACAAATGCGATTGCGGACCATCATCACGAACTGACTGACCAATCTTATAACTCACCAGTTTTCTAATCATTGCAGGCCCGATCATCAGAGACAGCATTAACGCCGTCATCGCACCAAGAATCGCTCGCAAGGTGAGATACTGGAACACACTAAAACCACTATGATACTGCTGTAGATATTCTGTGAATATAAGCAACATCAGTTCGCCCTCTTATTATTGTTATCAGGGACTAGCAAGGCCTTTACTATATTTTCCATCTTCATGGAGCGAGACCCTTTAACCAGCACTGTGGTTGCATCACTAATTTGATCCACAAGCATGCTTATCAATGCTTCTCTATCCTCAAAAAATTCTGCACCTTCACCAAAACCGACAACTGCATGACGACTCAAATTACCCGTAGCATAGAGCCTGTCCACACCCAGCTCTTGGGCATGTCTACCAGCAGCAAAATGCAAGGACTCCGATGACCCACCGAGTTCAGCCATGTCACCCAGAACCAGAATGCTCTCACCTTGTATTGACGTTAAGACATCCATGGCAGCATTAAGAGAAAGCGGATTGGCGTTATAGGTATCATCAATAATGCGCGCACCTTTTAGCCCTTGCTGAACATTCAGACGACCTGATACTCCGGCAAATGAATTCAGCCCCGCAGCAATATCTTCAGGGCTCGCACCCAGGGCCAGGGTCACCGCTGTCGCTGCCAGTGCATTCATCACATTATGACGTCCCGGCACATTCATACTTACTTTGATATCACCTGATTCTGTTTTAAAAACATAAGCAGAATCATCTACGGCCTGGGCATAAATATCGGCTTTTTCATTTTTCATCGAAAAAGTTTTTACACATTTACCCTGACAGAGTTGTTGCCAGTAGTCTGCATAATCATCATCAAGATTGATAATAGCGACACCATCCTCTACCAGGCCACCATAAATCTCCGCCTTGGCCTGGGCCACTTTTTCAATCGAGCCAAAACCCTCAAGATGAGCTGGCCCTGCATTGGTAATAACAGCAACATTCGGCCTGGCAATCTTTGTCAGATAATTAATTTCAGCGACGTGATTTGCGCCCATCTCGATTACCGCATAATCATGCTGATCGCGAATTGATAACAGGGTCATTGGCATACCAATATCATTATTCAAATTACCCTGCGTTGATAAAACATGCTCTTCACCCACTTGCTTCTGTAATATAGCGCGGCACATTTCTTTAACTGTGGTCTTACCATTGCTGCCAGTTATCGCAGCCAACTTACCTTTAAACTGACGACGCCATTCTGCGGCCAGGTTACCCAGCGCAATACGCGTATCAGCAACATATATCTGCGGTAGCGCACTTGACTGCAGCTCACTAACCAGTGCACCCACTGCACCCATATTGGCTGCCTGATCGAGAAAAGCATGTCCATCGAAATTTTCACCTTTCAGCGCTATATACAAATCACCTTGCATCAACGTGCGGGTATCCTTGGAGACAGCAGTAAACACAGCATCCTTACCCTGCAGTTTTCCGCCAACAGCAATAGCGGCCTGAGACAGACTCATCATTGCACCATCCCCAGATAATGTTTTGCTACCTGCCTGTCATCGAACTCAAAAGTGTCATTACCCACAATCTGCACACACTCATGACCTTTACCCGCCAGCAGGATGATGTCTCCGACTCGCGCCTGCTCAATGGCATAAGCAATCGCATCACGACGATCGACAATCACTTTAAATTTTGCACCTGTATTAAAGCCAGCCACAATCTCATCGATAATATCCTGTGGATTCTCACTGCGCGGATTATCACTTGTCACAATCACGTTATCTGCATAATGCTGTGCAGCCATAGCCATCATCGGGCGCTTGCTTCGATCACGATCCCCGCCACAACCAAAGACACACCAGAGTTGTCCCTCGAAATGTTTTCTAACTGCCTTGCAAGCCTCTTCCAGAGCAGAAGGCGTATGTGCAAAATCAACCACAACGACCGGCCTGTCGCTCTCTGCAATGACTTCCATGCGCCCCGATACTGGCACAACCACAGACAATTTTTTTAATGCTAACTCAAGCGGCATTTCATTGATCAATAAGATAGACAACACCGCCAGTACATTAGAGACATTAAATTCGCCCAGCAGTGGAATAGAGAGATCACCTTCACCTTGTGGCGTATTAAGCGCAACCTCAAAACCACGTGCAACAGTTTTTATATTTTTTGCCTGAACAAAATAGTCTGCATACTCATGCCAGTTATCGAATTTCGAACTTGTACTAAAGCCCCATACCAAAATTCGACCTTTGCATTCCCTGGCCAATACCCGACCATAATCGTCATCAAGATTGATCACTGCCTTATTCAACCCCGGCATGAAAAATAATTTTTTCTTAACCTCGGCATAGGCCTCTAATGTCTCGTGGTAATCAAGATGATCCTGGGATAAATTGGTGAACACTGCCGAGTCAAACAGGACACCATTGACCCTACCCTGATCCAGGCCATGCGAAGATACCTCCATAACCACATACGCAGCATTATTGGCACGTAATCCTTCAAGATCATGATGCACTGCAATCGCATCTGCTGTTGTCAGACCTGTCTTTTTCAAATCACCAGGAAAGCCATTACCCAGCGTACCCAGTATGCCGCAACGTTTATCAGTACCATCCAGGCACTGTGCAATAAAATGCGAAACTGAGGTTTTACCGTTAGTACCGGTAACACCCGTTACCTTGAGCTGCGCCGAGGGATACTGATAAAAACGATCAGCAATTTCACCTATTTTCATTTTCAGGTTTTCACACTGCAAACAGGTTACCTGCTGCGAAATTTTTTCTAGCGTATCATCGCAATGCTCACACTCATCCCATAACACTGCCACCGCGCCCTTGCTAATAGCCACATCAGCAAAAGTGATTCCATGCGCAACCTCACCCTGACAGGCAAAAAATAAATCACTCGCCCTGATCTTACGGCTATCAACCGACAAACCATGTATCTGTACATCCTCGCATTCGTCCAGCAAGTCCTGCGCAACAAAATCCTTAAGCAGCATTTTGATAGAAGTTGCAGCCTGGTACTGATCCGCTAACATCATGCCTGCCCCCCCTTATGCTCTAAGGATTTATTTTTTGCATCAGGACGCATGACCAGTTGCTTACCAGAAACGCGATCAGGCGCCACATCAAGCAAACGCATTGCACCAGCCATCACCTGACTAAAGACTGGCGCTGCAACCTGGCCGCCAAAATATTCGCCATTGCGTGGCTCATCGATCATCACTACCATCACCAGTTCCGGTGAGTCCGCAGGCACCATACCAGCAAAAATGGACAAGTAACGTTCTTCCGCATATCCGCCGGCAATAAATTTGTGCACAGTTCCCGTTTTTCCTGCAACACTGTAATTTGCAACCTGAGCACGACTACCTGTTCCTTCATCACTAACCACACTCTGCATCATCTTACGAACCGCCTTTGCGGTTGCCACGCTCATCACGCGCTCCCCTTCAGCAGACTCCTTACCATCTTCATGCAGAAAGCTCACTGGCCTGAGCACGCCGTCTGCCGCCAGCGCAGAATAGGCCCGGGCAAGCTGTATGGGCGTAACCGAAACACCATAACCAAAGGCCATCGTCGCCCTGGCAAAATCACTATTCAACACACTCTCCGATAAACTGCCGGTCGCCTCACCAGGAAAGCCACTGCCTGTACCTGCACCTAGACCCAGTTTTTGATACATACCCCACTGCTCATCAGCCTCGATCGAGAGCACTACTTTACTAATTCCAACATTACTCGATTTTTCAATAATGCCACCCAGATCCATCTCGCCATAATTACGATGATCTCGAATCATATTGCCCTGCACCTTCATATATCCTGGTGCAGTATTTATTTTGCTCGACGGTTTCCAGAGACCGCTATCCAGCGCCGCTGCCATGGTTAATGGTTTCATGGTTGAACCCGGTTCAAATACATCGGTTACTGAACGATTACGTGTTGCATCGGGACGCAACTGACTACGGTCATTAACATTGAACGATGGCTGACTTGCCATTGCCAACACCTCACCGGTTTTAACATCAAGCACCACCGCCGAGCCGGCAATGGCATTGTGCTTAATAACCGCTGCCTTGAGGGTTCGATAGGTCAGATACTGCAATCGTCGATCGATACTCAGCATTACAGGCTTACCCGGCTCTACCGTACGAATATGCTCAACATCATCAAATGCGCGACCAAGACGATCACGAATCACGCGCTTCTTGCCAGGCTCTCCTTTTAGCCATTCATCAAAGGCCAGCTCGATACCTTCCTGACCGTCATCATCAATATTAGAAAAACCAACCACGTGGGCAGCTACTTCACCTGCCGGATAATAACGACGATATTCATTCTGCAAGGCAACACCTGGCACATTCAAAGCTATTGCCTTTTCAGCCAGCTCTGGTGAAACATGTCGCTTCAAATACATAAACTCACGTGATCCATTTGCTGTAATTTTTTTCTGTAGCGTAGCTGCATCCATCGATAACAGCTTCGCCAATTCAGAAATCTGGTGAAAATCTGTTACAGCCTCTCCCGGGTTAATCCAGATACTACTGACCGGCGTACTCACTGCGAAGGGCTCACCATTGCGATCAACAATCTGACCACGGTGAGCAGGAATAGTGACCACGCGTAACTGACGGGCATCGCCCTGACGCTCAAAAAACTCACTATGCAAAATCTGCATATCCAGCGCACGTCCAACTAATGCAGCAATAGCCATAAAAAAAATCAATAGCAGCAATATCCGACGCCATGGCATCAGAGG
>JAOUPA010000294.1 GCA_029880105.1 Gammaproteobacteria bacterium | reverse complement strand
TGTTGGCAAATAACGTATGCGGCAGGGCGGTGAATAAAATGCCAAGCAGGGTGAGCTGTAACCACTGGGTCTGGCTGACCTCGGGAATGATCTGTGCAGAAAATGGCGCTAACAAAATCATAACGGCCAGTGTTTGATAGAACAGTGCATGACGGGCCGGGTAGGTCCTGAAGTAACGGCCGTGGATCATGTTGCGCATAGCAAAAAGAAATGCCGATAACACGCCCCAGAACACACCGACCGCCGTCTCGTTGTTAATGGAAAATTCCGGCACCAGTAAATAGATGCCCAGCAGAATGACAACAGCGCCGATGATGTCATTGAGGTGTGGTCGTTCGCCGTGAAATAAAGGCTCAAGAAAGACCGTGATAACGGGGAAGGTGTACAGCGAAATAATACCGACGGCGATCGATGATACCTGCATCGCATGAAAATAGGTGACCCAGTGCGTGGCCAGGAAAAAGCCCAGCAGCAACGCCACCAGGTAATCACGGCCGCTATTGAGTTTCAGTGACTCACCCCGGTATTTGATATAAATGGCAATGGCCGCAACCGCAAAGACACTGCGTAGCAGCGTGATCTCCATCGCGCTCAGCGCAATGAGCTTGGAAAACAGCGCAGTCAGGCCGAATATGAGCACTGCGGCATGGACGGATAATAGACCTTCGGTATGACTTTTCATCGGTAGTTCCAGTTAGGCAGGCTGTATTTTAACGCCCTGGATCAATTAATCGTAAAACTTATCTCACCAGTTCTCGAAATGCCTTTAGCAAAATAATAAAATAATACTATCTCGTTGTTACCAGAGATTGTTTTGCCAGGGAGGAAACCGATGCAACCTATAAAACTGATGATTATTGCGCTGGCTTTATTGTCGTCGCCAGTAGCGCGTGCCGATGTACTGGTACTGGTGCATGGCTATCTCGCCAGCCCGATGTCGTGGGAGCAGAGCGGTATCAACGCCGTACTCGAACAACAGGGCTGGAAACGCGGTGGCCTGTTCAGGAGTACACACGCTGGCATCCAGCTGTTCGATGCACCGACGAAGAACGCAGCGAACACCGTCTATGTCGTTGACCTGCCATCCGAGGCCCCGGTCATTGTCCAGTCCGATATGCTCAGCGGTATGCTGGAAACGGTGCGACAGCAGCAACCCGGTGAGCCCATTATTATCGTTGGCCACTCTGCCGGTGGCGTCGTTGCCAGGATGTCACTGATACGCGCCGGTGCAAAAAATGTCAGTGCACTCATTACTATCGCCAGCCCGCATGTCGGCACCACGCGGGCGGAGCAGGCCATTGATGCGACCAATGAATCGGGGCCATTTGGCTTTGTTAAAAATATATTTGGTGGTGAGGGCTACGATACGCTGAAGCGTTCCCGCGGCCTGCTGTTCGATTTAACCCGGCCTTACCCCGGTAACCTGCTGTACTGGCTGAATGCACAGCAACACCCCGATATCCAGTATGTCTCAGTGGTCAGGCTCAACCCGGTGGGCTTTGCCGGTGACGACCTGGTACCGGGCTTTAGCCAGGACATGAATAACGTACCCGCGCTCAAGGGTCGTTCATCCATTGTCACGACAGCAGCGCAGCATTCACTGGTTACCAGTGATGCAACAAGCCTGCTGGATATACTTAAAACCATTAAAGTGAATTGATGGTTTGATAGTTTGGAAAATAACACTTTGACTTAGCTGGTCTTTATCATAGAACGATGAAGGAGCGGCACGGTACAAGGTAGGTTGGAGTGGTTGATTTCATTTCATATGATTAATTCATTGAGTATCACAACTTTTTATTCAGGGTTGTACTCATATTTCTTATATCTATCTTGATAGAAATCTTCTAGGCTTTTAGATGACTCAAAAAGCTCTGACCATAGTTCATATCCATCCATTAAGGGGTTTCCGTCTTGCTTATACCCAATTTGCTCGGGATGAACAATAAAATCATTTTCGTTCGCGTATTTTTCTGATTCTGCATCAGCTTTTATATGGGCTTCATCAAAATCCTTTGCCTTGAAGCAAACAATTCTTTCTTCGAATACGTTTAGACCATTTTCTTTAATGCCAAATTGGTAAACAGATCTTATTGCAAACCAGCA
>JAOUPA010000293.1 GCA_029880105.1 Gammaproteobacteria bacterium | reverse complement strand
ACCGTTGAGCCTTTGAGTTTGTGTAGTAATGATGCGAGTCAGCTTCTGGTTTGCCGGATCATCGATAGACTCATCGAGTAACTGGGCGGCATGTTGAATGGCCGATAATGGATTTCTTATTTCATGGGCAATACTCGCCGTCAGTCGACCCAGAGAGGCTAGTTTTATTTGCTGGAACCGCTGGTTTAACTGGCTGGCATCTTCCAGAAAGACAAGGGTTAAGCCTTTTGGGCGTTTGGTTTTTTCGATAGCACTAAAACCAGGCTGTATATCGGGTAAGCCGCGGCTCTGCTGAATAGGTGTCTGGTGTGCTTTTTTATCGCTTTCCTGCCATTCAATATAACGTTGAAATAACTCTGGCGAGATGTTCTCAAGGTGTGTGTTAGGACGTATTTTTTTATTACCCAAAAGGTTTTTTGCTGCATTATTTAACATCAGGATATGACCGTCAGGGGAGAGCACAATGATGCCAGTTCGCATGCTATCAATAATGTGTTCGTTTAATTGTGTAATCGTGGCAAGTTCAAGTTTTTGTTCGGTAGCGAGTTGCTCTGTATCACGTAGTTGGCGTGAGAACCCGGATGTCATGAATGCAAAAATAAACAGTAGTGAGCCAAGTATGCCTGCCTGAGAAAACGCAGTATGGGCAGTGTCCAATGATAATTGTGAGTATATTTGGTCAGTAAGAATGATTAAGGTGGTCACGGCAGCAAAAAGCAGGGTGAGGTGCCGTGGTAAAAACAGGCTGGTCATAGATATATTAATGATTAGTAGCATACCAAGACCAGACTTGATGCCGCCACTAGCATGTGTAATGGCCATAATAACAAGAATATCTATGCAGGTTTGTATGATGACCTGTATTTCAAGTCTTGGTTTTTGCTGCTGGATACCAAGGATGATCACAAAGAATGAAAGAAGAAACAGCATTGAAGTGTTTATGAACAAAACAGGTTCAAATTCCCTGGCAGGTACTATCAGGCTAATCCAGTCGTTCAGGTAGGCAGAAATAAGAAACAGTGCCAGTGTGCCTCGATAATAATTAAATAAACGAAATCGATGCCAGCCAGCATCAATTTGTTGAGGTGTTCGTCTGAGGGAAAGAAAGTTATCCATATTGTTTAGTTTTAGCAGATATGTGACTCAATATGGCCTGTAATAACACATTTACTACGGTACTCTCTGATAAAATTCCATGCAGTTAAATTGAGCATAAAACCAGCGGTTCGATACAGCCGTTTGAGGTCGATACATGAAACATACCGTCAAAGTCGCCATGGTACAGGATAATTTTCTTGTCGGCGATATTCAGGGCAACGCAGATAAAATTATTGGGCTGTCAGAGCTGTCTCGTGAACAGGGTGCTGACCTGGTTATTTTTCCGGAACTGGCTCTGACCGGGTATCCGCCGGAAGATCTATTATATCGCCGCAGTTTCATGGTGCAGGTCGAAAAGGCATTGGCGCATATCCAGTCTCAAGTCAATGGTGTCGATATCCTGCTCGGTCTGCCATTGAAGAAGGGTAATGTGTATTACAACTCGGCGGTCTGGTTGCGTGACGGACAGTTCATCGCCAGCTACCACAAGCAGGAGCTACCAAATTATGCGGTGTTTGACGAGAAGCGCTATTTCGCTGCAGGTACGCAGAGCGTGGTGGTTGAGTTAAAGGGCGTGAAGTTTGGCCTGGCTATCTGTGAAGATGTCTGGCAGCCCGGGCCAGTGGCTGCGGCAAAGGCTGAAGGAGCTGAGGTAATGCTGGTACTCAATGCCTCACCTTTCCATGTCGGCAAATATGAAGACAGGCTGGCTGTGCTGACACGACGCTGTCAGGAAAATAACCTGCCAGTACTCTACCTGAATATGGTGGGTGGCCAGGATGAGCTGGTTTTCGATGGTGAATCGCTGGTCATGGACAGGAGTGGTGAACTGGTATCACGAGCCCCCGCCTTTGAGCCTGTGCTAAATATCGTAGAAGTCAGTTCCGGGCAGGTAGTTGTTCCGGGTAAACACGAAACGGGCGCGCTTTCTGAAACGGAAGCAATTTATAAAGCACTGGTTATGGGAGTGAGAGATTTTGTGCGCAATAATGGATTTACCGGTGTTGTGATTGG
>JAOUPA010000292.1 GCA_029880105.1 Gammaproteobacteria bacterium | reverse complement strand
CAACATAATTTGACCTTATTGTTATCGTGTTGTCAGATCAGGTTAGCATGATGCAAACAATTCTTTGTCCTGAACTGAAAATAAAATTCTGGGCAGACTGTCTACCAACTGATGTAGCTAAACCCTTTTGCCTGAAGCTCCATAAGATCAGCTGCACCAACATTAACAATTTCAACAAATGGCAACATATCATCTTTGTCCCAGTTGAGAGCCTTCATGGTATTACCACAGGCATGGAATTTTACACCATATTCAGCCAGGCTTTGAACTTTTTGCCGATTCTGTTCAGAAACTTCGCGCAATGGTTGTTTGGCAAGGATATGAATACCCGGCCCAATCGCGGTCACAACAATGGTGATGTTGTCGCCATATTTGCGCAACATTTCGCCAACTGAGAACAAAACAGCATCATGGTATTTCTGATCTGCTTTATTGAACTGGTAAACTACATTGTGATCTGTCGGATCACCAGGAAAGCGCAATGTTTCTTCGGCTATCACAGGCGTCGCACAGGTCAGAAAAAATATACACAGGACAAGCCTGGATAGAAAATAAAAACTCGCTCTGGAACAGTCAGTCACAATTTAAAACTTCATATCATCGAAGAATTTTTTTACGCCATTCATCCAGGATTTGCTTTGTGGATTATGATTATTATCATTACCCATGCTTTCATCCAGTTGACGTAATAATTCTTTCTGTTTTGCTGTGAGCTTAACCGGTGTTTCGACTACCACTTTACAGATCAGGTCGCCGGTTGGACCGCCACGTACCGGGCTCACGCCCTTGCCCTTAATACGGAACAGTTTGCCAGTCTGAGTTTCAGCGGGAATTTTTAGTTTTATACGACCTTTCAGGGTTGGTACTTCCATTTCACCACCCAATGCTGCAGTTGCAACACCAATCGGCACCTGGCACAACAGGTTATTACCATCACGCTCAAAAATCGGATGGGGTTTAACATGCATATGTACATACAGATCACCGGCTGGACCGCCATTTTCACCGGCCTCACCTTCACCGGACAGGCGAATACGATCACCATTATCGACACCGGATGGTACTTTCACAGACAGGGTTTTGCGTTCTTCAACTCTGCCCTGACCATGACAGTCACCACAGGGATCCTTGATGACTTTGCCCTGACCATGACAATGGGGACAGGTCTGCTGAACGGAAAAGAAACCCTGCTGAATACGAACCTGTCCTGTGCCGCCACAGGTATTACAGGTGGTTGCCTGGGAGCCCTTTTTAGCACCGGAGCCATCACAGGTTTTACAGCTTACCAGGGTTGGAATCTTGATTTTGACCGTGGTACCGAAAACCGCCTCTTCCAGGCTGAGTTCCATGTTATAACGCAAATCCGAACCACGATATGCCCTGCTTCGACCACGACCACCGCCGCCAAAAATATCACCAAAAACATCACCGAAGATATCACTGAAGTTTGCACCGCCTCCAAAACCTCCGGCACCGGCTGCTGCTGAAGGATCAACACCGGCATGCCCGTACTGGTCATAGGCTGCTCGTTTCTGTGCATCAGAAAGAATATCGTAGGCTTCTTTGGCTTCCTTAAATTTGTCTTCTGCTTCCGGGTTGTCCTGATTTTTATCGGGATGGAATTTCATCGCCATACGACGATAAGCTTTTTTAAGATCGGCTTCGTTCACATCACGTGATACACCCAGAACTTCGTAGTAATCTCTTTTGGACATAGTCGAGTCAGTCACTTTATATTTACCTGATTTCAGGGGGTTCTAAGAATCAGTTGTTCATACACACGAAATGCCTGACATAGCCAGGCATTCCAGTTTCAAGCATGTTGCCCGGTGAAGTTTATTTATCTTCCTTAACTTCCTCAAACTCGGCATCAACCACTTCATCGTCAGCTGCAGCAGATTGTGCCTGCTCAGCACCGCCTTCAGCACCCGCATTCTGCTGAGCCTGAGCATAGGCTTTTTCAGCAATTTTACCCGCAGCTTCAGTTAACGCCTGAGTTTTCGCTTCAATAAGATCCTTGTCATCACCTTTAGTGGCTTCTTTCAGCTCTTCGATAGCTTTCTCAACGGTTTCTTTTTCACCTGCATCAACCTGGTCACCCAGATCTTTCAGTGATTTTTCT
>JAOUPA010000290.1 GCA_029880105.1 Gammaproteobacteria bacterium | reverse complement strand
ACTGCAACTGGCCGACTTTGTCTGTGGCGCCAACGAAAACGGCAAGCACCTGACCGGTGTCAACTGGGAGCGCGACCTGCCACTGGCAACACCGGCCGATCTGCGTAATGTCGTCGATGGCGATCCAAGCCCCGACGGTAAAGGTACACTGTCGATTGTCCGTGGTATTGAAGTCGGTCATATCTTCCAGCTCGGTGATAAATACTCTGCAGCCATGAGCGCCGATGTCCTCGATGAAAACGGCAAGGCGATTACCATGACCATGGGCTGCTACGGTATCGGTGTTACCCGTGTCGTCGCTGCCGCCATCGAACAGAACCACGATGACAACGGCATTATCTGGCCACAGAGCATTGCCCCGTTTGATGTCGCGATTGCACCGATCAATCTCCAGAAATCGGATGAAGTGCGCGAAGCCTCGATCAAGTTGCACGATGAGCTCACCGCCGCCGGCCTGGAGGTTTTGTTGTTCGACCAGAAGGCCCGCCTCGGTGCCATGCTGGCTGATATCGACCTGATCGGCATTCCCCACCGCGTGGTCATTGGTGACCGCGGCCTGGCCGACGGCGTCGTCGAATACAAGGGTCGTGCCGATGAAAACAGCCAGGACATGCCCGTGGCTGACATCGCAGCCTATCTCAAGGCAGCGATTGCGGGTTAAACCGGCCGGCTTTAACTATAATTGGGTCATGTCCCCGGTTATTCGCCCATCATGTAGCACACTGACCCGCATCGCCCTGATGCTGGTTGTGCTGTGCACGAATACGGCATTGGCGAATGTCGCTGACACCATTAGCAACCCTGACCCGGCGCTGCGCAAGCTGCTGATCAGCGCGATCGAGGCGGCCGACAGTTTTGAAGATCGCTTTGATGCCGAGGTCTGGCTGCTCGATATGTCGAACCGCCTGAGCAAATTCATCGACGATGAACAGCAGCGCCTGACCTTGCTGCGCAAGATCCACCACGAGGCAGCGCGCGTTAATCTTCACCCCGAACTGGTACTCGCGGTCATCGAAATCGAGAGCCGCTTCGATCACTTCGCCATTTCTCGCTCGGGTGCACAGGGACTGATGCAGGTGATGCCGTTCTGGCTGAAAGAGATCGGCCACCCCGAAGACAACCTCGTTGATATCAACACCAACCTGCGTATGGGCTGCACCATTCTGAAATACTATATGGACATGGAAAAAAATGACCTGCACCGGGCACTGGCAAGATACAACGGCAGCCTCGGCTCAAAGAAATACAGCACCAAGGTGCTGGATGCACTACGCCTGAACTGGCGCAAGAAATAATAACTCTAAAATAAAAGCATTTACCGCGGAGGCGCTGAGGCGCAGAGAAAACAATATTGCTATTTATTGGTGTAAGAACAAGTAATAAAACTCTGCGTCTCCGCGTCTCTGAGGTGAAAAAATTACCGTTTATACGCAATCACCAGGTCCATAACATTGGTATTGGTTGGCCCGGTCTGTAACCAGTATTCAGTGGCCATCAGTACCTTGCCCGCATCGGCATTTTGCAAAGCCAGCTTTACATCCATACCCAGCTTTTGCGCTGCCTGCAGGGTCGAGCCATAGACCACGGCACCGGCACAGGTCGTGTTACCGTCAATACCATCGGTACCCGCCGCCAATAATGAAATATCGTGATAACCATCGAGTACCTGTGCCGCTGCCAGCGCAAACTGCTGGTTGCGCCCACCAATACCGGGCTTATCCGGCAGGGTCACCGTGGTCTCCCCGCCCCAGACATGGACACCCGATGGCGCAGTCAACAACCACTCTGCAATACGCACCCCCTGCTCGTCGGCCTCACCAGATATAAACTCCTCGTGCAGATGACACTCAACACCCATGTGCTCGACCTCATCACACACCGCCTGCATGGCCTGCCGCTGGGTGGCAACAAGGTGGGTTTCAATCTCAACAACATCGCGATGCGTCACGCACTGGCAACGGCTGCATAACTCGTGCAGAAAGGCATCGTCATCAACACCGTGTTCATTGTTAACGACAAACAGGCCGGAACCGATTACCGAGACATCATCACCCTGCACATCGGAGATCAACAGCTGCGTACAGTTTTCCGCCTGCACGTGTGCCAACAGGCCACCGCCCTTAATCTGC
>JAOUPA010000288.1 GCA_029880105.1 Gammaproteobacteria bacterium | reverse complement strand
GTTTTTTTGCCACCTCAAAAATCTGATTACTGGCCTGGTAATTACCCTTAATGCGTCGCAGCATGCCTTTGTTCAAACTGGCCAGCACATCTTTCTGCTGTCGATCCTGCTCTTCTGCAATAACCAGGGCATCACCTACACGTCCAGACAACAGGGCGCTCTGCATGTTTTCTCTCTTGAGCATCTGCATGCAGGCCACCAGAGATACGAGCACAATAAGCAGTGCGCTCATACGTATTGGACGTATCGACAAAAGCATCAGGCTTTATCCCCTGATTACAGGCGTATGCCGCTACGCTCAATTGATTTTTTAATCTTCTGCTGACCCGCCCAAACCACACGATTGGTCGATAAATCTATCAGAGTCAAATCGACCTGATAGAAACGTACCTGCTCGCCGTCAATCGCATCAACAATTGAGTTAATCGTACCCTTGAGCATAAAGTCGGCACCCACTTCATTGCCCATCTCCTTTCTGGTCTGCTCAGAGGCATTCAGATCCTGGTCACGACGCTCCTCACGAATTTCGCCGCGCTCCCCACTGGAAGCAACAAAATCAACCTCACCTGAATTAATCAGGGCACGGCGTATATCGGCAATAAAGGTTCGAGTATTAATGTGATCATGCGAAAGATTGCGCACCGTGCCGACAATCACCGTAGGTGCATGGCCATTCTTGCGCGTAAACTTGCCCAGCCATGGCTGAGACAACACATCCTGAATCATTTCCTGTGATACCTTCCTTGAGTCGGTATCATTCCAGTTACCACTGAGATCAGTCACCGAATTGGGGTCTTCACGTGTGACCACCGGCTTACAGGCAACGATACCAGCCACCAGTCCCAGTACAACCAATACACTCGTTATATGACGAAGGTAAGAAAAACGCATAATTCACTCCATATTTCGGTAAGTACAATAAAATAATGTGGCTTTTATAACATTTAGCACGATAAAAAGCACAACAAACACATTTATAGCGGCATTATATAACCACTGGTATTGCACCGGCATTGCACAACAGGTATCTTCGCATCATGAAAAATATCGACACATTGCTGCATGCTCGCTGGGTTATTCCGGTAGAAGGCGACAAAACCTGTTTGACTGATCACAGTATAGCGATTCACGATGAACGCATTCTTGATATCCTGCCCAGTGAGCAGGCCAGGGAAAAATATCAGCCCCATACTGAAATAAATTATGCAGATCATGCCCTGATTCCCGGCCTGATTAACACCCACACCCACGCAGCGATGAGCCTGTTCCGGGGTCTGGCCGACGACCTGGCGCTAATGGACTGGCTCAACAACCATATCTGGCCTGCTGAAAACAAATGGGTCACTGAAGAATTCGTCCAGCTTGGCACCGAGCTCGCCTGTGCTGAAATGCTTCGTAGTGGCACCACCTGTTTCAACGATATGTACTTTTTCCCGGACATTACCGCGCGTGTTACCAACAAGGCAGGCATGCGAGCGACCATTGGCCTGATTGCGCTCGATTTCCCAACCATCTGGGCGCGCAATGCCGATGAATACATCGACAAGGGGCTGATCGTGCACGATGAATACCGCAACAGCGACCTTATTAGCACAGCCTTTGCACCGCATGCGCCATACACCATCTCAGATCAGCCACTGGAAAAAATCCGTGTTCTGGCGGATGAGCTCGATATACCGGTACACATGCACGTCCACGAAACGGCTTTTGAAATTACAGAGGCCGTGAAAAATACCGGTAAACGCCCGATGCAGAGACTGGCAGAGCTGGGACTGATTTCTCCGAATCTTGTGGCCGTACACATGACTCAGCTGGAAGCTGCGGAAATTGAACAGCTCGCCGCTGCCAGCAGCAGTGTAGTGCACTGCCCGGAATCTAATTTGAAACTTTCCAGTGGCTTCTGCCCTTTGAAACAGCTCACCGATGCGGGTGTCAATGTCGCACTCGGTACCGATGGCGCAGCCAGCAACAACGACCTCGATATGTTTGGTGAGATGAGAACGGCCGCGCTACTGGCCAAGGGCATCTCCGGTGATGCCACCGCAATCCCGGCCCACCAGGCACTGGCGATGGCCACGATTAATGGTGCCAGGGCACTGGGTATCAGTGACAAAACCGGCTCACTCAGCCCTGGCAAATTC
>JAOUPA010000289.1 GCA_029880105.1 Gammaproteobacteria bacterium | reverse complement strand
CCGGCCTTGTCAGATTCGATCTGATTGAGCAGTTTCATGGCCTCGATGATACACAGGGTATCACCCACGCTGACCTTGTCACCCACTTCGACAAACGGCTTGGCACCAGGTGAAGAGGCGCGGTAAAAGGCACCGACCATGGGAGATTTGACCACGTGGCCAGAAATTTCTTCAGCAGCCGGGGCAGCAGCGGGTGCAGCGGCTGGGGCAGGTGCGGCAACAGGAGCCGGAGCGGCCATCGGTGCCATCATTGGAGCAGCTGCGATTGTATGACTGGCACGGCTAATACGAACCGACTCTTCTCCTTCATGGATTTCAATCTCGGCAACGCCGGATTCTTCCAGTAACTCGATAAGTTTTTTGACTTTGCGAATATCCATGTGACTATTTACCTTCTTTAATCGTGGTTAGTTTGAATTCAGTTTGTTAATGGCGGCCTGCAGGGCAAGGGAATAGCCCTGTGCTCCCAGACCGCTGATCACGCCCCAGGCGAGATCAGAAAAATAAGAATGTTTGCGAAACTCTTCCCGTGCATGCACGTTGGAAAGGTGAACTTCGATAAACGGGATGCTGACACCGGCCAGGGCATCGCGCAGGGCTACACTGGTGTGGGTAAAGGCGGCAGGATTGATGATGATCAGCTCGATATTCTGCTTAACGGCCTCATGTACTCGGTTTACCAGTTCATGCTCGGCATTGCTTTGCAATGATTCAAGCTCATGACCTGCCTCGGCCGCCTGTTTGACAAGGGCCTGGTTGATCTGGTCCAGGGTGGTGGCACCGTAATGCTCGGGTTCCCGTGTTCCCAGCAAATTCAGGTTCGGACCGTTTAATACGAGTATTTTTGCCATTGGGCCTTTATTCTATGCGTCAGCTACGAGATTTTTAGTATGAAAGTCATTTCTTCCAGTCATACGAAGCTCTCGTTAATTATTAATTTTATTTATATTTCTGCGTTAAAATACCTGAAAATGCAGTTAAAATAGCTTAACTTGCAAATTCAGTGATTTCTAATGGAATTTTGCACCAAGATGGGGATTTTGTCCAGTTTTTGGAGAATATCGCCTAATTCGATACAAATCGCCGCAAAGTATAGTCATTATAACGGGTAATGCGAATAAAACTTGAGCCCTGCTTCACAATAAGGGCTTAATGACCTTTTCGGCGACCTCGTAGGTGAGTTCACTGCGGTGGGTATAGATGATCTTGCCTTTACGATCGACGATCACGGTATAAGGTAGTACACCGAGTCGATTGCCATAGGCTTTAGTGAGTGCGATGCCTTCTTTTTCGGCGATCAGCACCGGATAGTTCATATCCATAGGGTCGGTAAAGTCGACAATGTTCTGTTTGTTGTCCAGCGCAATGCCGATAATGACCAGGCCTTTGTCTTTGTAATCTTTCTGTAGCTTGATAAAAGCGGGGATTTCACGCACACAGGGTGGGCACCAGCTGGCCCAGAAGTTGACCATCAACACCTTGCCCTGCCATTCCTTGCTCTCACGCACCTTATCTTCCAGGTCCTTCAGACTAAAGACCGGCGCATATTCGGGGGTGCCTGTTGTTACCTGTCCAGATTTACTGGCAGGCGCATTAAACAGCTTGTTGGCGATAAACCCGGCAGACAGGCCAAGTGCGGCAATGACGGTGATGGTAAGTGTTTTATTCATATCAAACCCTGTGAGTGAGTCGCCATTATCACGCTAGCGAATGGCTTTCTCAACATGAGCGCGAAACTCATCGGCCTTTTTCAGGCCCACCAGGCGAAAACCACGGCGTTCCTGACCAGTGCGATCAAAAAACAGGATGGCGGGTGGGGCTGGAATACCGAGCTTTTTTAACAGGGCCTTGTCCGCATCATCGTTGGCAGTGACATCGGCCTGCAGCAGAACCACCTGTGACAAAGATTGCTGTACACCGGGATCAGGAAAAACGCTCTTCTCGTAATCCTTGCAGTAGGTACACCAGTCAGCATAAAAATCCAGCATCACTGGCTTGCCCTGACTGCTGGCACGGGCCACTTCTCGTTCAAGGTCGGCAACCGTTTTGATGCGAGTGAAGTTCAGATGAGCGGCAGCAGAACTACCACCACCTGCGCCTGCCGACATGCTCAGTTTATGTAATGGGCGAGTCATGTCATT
>JAOUPA010000287.1 GCA_029880105.1 Gammaproteobacteria bacterium | reverse complement strand
GAACGCATCAACACCCTGGCCGATAGCGTGCAGACCGCCTATGTCAAATACAATGAACTCTCCTATTTCCGCAACCAGCTCAAGCTCAGCTTTATCCTGATATTGACCCTGGTATTCCTGTTCAGCATGTTTTCCGCGGTCTGGGCAGCCTTCTATACGGCGCGCCGCCTGGTCGCCCCGATTCGCGATCTGGCGGAGGGGACCCGCTCCGTCGCGGACGGTGATTACAGCACCCAGTTGCCGGTGCCGGCCAATGATGAACTGGGATTTCTGGTTGCTTCGTTTAACGAGATGACCCGGAGAATTGCCAAATCCAGAAACGCCGTCCGACAGAGCCAGCATGAAGCGGAGGCCCAAAGGGCTTATCTGGAAGCCATTCTGGGACGCCTCTCATCCGGGGTGCTGGTACTCGATAATGCTATGCAATTACGAACCGCCAATATCAGCAGTGGTTACATCCTGGGCCTTGAGATAAGCTCCAGGATTGGGAAGTCGCTTGACGACCTGGAGGCGGAATATAACTATCTTGAACCCTTCTTCAAGACCATCAAGACGCAATTACGCAAAAAAACCAATGACTGGCGTGAGCAACTCACCCTGTTTGGCACCAGTGGCAGGCAAATACTGATGTGCAGCGGAACATCGCTGTCCATCAACGAAGACGAGGATATTGTTCATGTCATCGTTTTCGATGATATAACCGTTCTAATCCAGGGCCAGCGCGACGCCGCCTGGAGTGAGATGGCAAGGCGCCTGGCGCATGAAATCAAAAATCCGCTTACCCCGATACAGCTGGCGGCTGAACGCCTGCAACTCAAGTACCTGGGCAGCTTGCCACCGGATCAGGCCGATACCCTGAATCGCCTGACGAACACCATAATCCAGCAGGTTGAAACCATGAAGGATATGGTTAATACCTTTTCTGAATACGCCCGGGCACCTGCGATCACACTCGAACCGGTAGATCTGAACAAGCTTATACAGGAGGTTGTCGACCTCTACAGCAACCTCGATGTTAATGCCAAAATCCATATGCAATTAAATTCAGAACTGCCACTAATCATGGCCGACCCGAGCCGGCTGCGGCAGGTGCTTAATAATCTGCTGAATAATGCCTTTGACGCCAGTAGTCATGAATCGCAAACTATACTGAACATAAGTACCAATCATATATTTGAAACTGGCATGGAATATATAGAAGTCAGGGTCAGGGATTCTGGTCAGGGACTCTCTCAGGATATAATCGCCGGCATCTTTGAACCCTATGTAACCACAAAGAAAAAAGGTACCGGACTGGGCCTGGCGATAGTTAAAAAAATCGTGGAGGAACACAGCGGCGTGGTAATGCTGGAAAATAACAGTGACGGCAGAGGTGCTTGTGCCATAATCAGACTACCCGTCAACAGCGAAACCTCAAGCCGCGTACAGACTAATTTAGCCAAAGGCGTCATATGATTAACGGAAAAATACTGGTTGTCGATGATGAGCCGGATATTTGTCAACTGGTCAAGGAGATACTGGAGGACGAAGGTTACCAGGTGATCGTTGCCGGGAATGGCGAGAAAGCCAAAGCCCTGAAACAGGACTCTGACCCTGACCTGATACTGCTGGATATCTGGATGCCGGATATTGACGGTATCAGCCTGTTGAAGGAGTGGAGCGAATCCGGTGATCCCATGCCCCAGATCATCATGATGTCCGGGCACGGTACCGTTGATACCGCGGTAGAAGCAACCCGGCTTGGGGCATACGATTTTCTCGAGAAACCGCTCTCACTGGCCAAGCTCATCCTGACGGTGGAGCATGCCCTGGAGCAGCTCAAACTGCAGAAAGAGAACCTGGTACTGAAACAGTATCGGCAGAGTACCGCTGAAATCATCGGCAAGAGCGAGCCGATCCTGCGATTAAAAGAGCAGATCAACAGAATCGCAAACCACAAAACCCCGGTACTTATAATCGGGGAATCGGGAACGGACAAGGAGTCGATCGCCCGTTATCTGCATGCGCAGAGCAGCCATAAAGAAGGACCATTTATTGCCGTGAGTGTCTCGGCGTTGTCGATGGACGGCCCCTCTCTGGAAATGTTCGGCTCTGAAACATCGGGGCACATCCACCCCGGCTATCTTGACAAGGCTGCAGGAGGAACTCTGTT
>JAOUPA010000286.1 GCA_029880105.1 Gammaproteobacteria bacterium | reverse complement strand
CTCGGGATTCCTCTGGCTGGCGGGCCTGACACAAGTGGGCACGATTGTTACCGCACTGGTTATCACGGCTTTTGGTACAGCGTTTTCTGATGTCATTATCGATGCGCTGGTGGTGGAGAACGGAAACCGCACCGGCCAGACAGGTCGCTTCCAGGGTATGCAATGGATTGCCTTTCGGGTCGCGGCGATTCTCACCGCGTTAACCGGCGGCTACCTGGCCTCCTGGTTTGAGCCGGCCAGTTCACTGCACGTGGCGGCGACCATTACCATGCTCGCCCCCATCTCGCTACTGACCCTGACCTACCTGATCGTTAAGGAAGAAAAAACCGAGATGGATATAGAGGAGTTACGCGCCACGGCACGTAGCACCTGGGCTGCCATCAAGTCACCCACTCTGCATATCTCGGCAGCATTCCTGGCACTGTGGTGTTTCAGTCCCGCCTTTGGCACACCCATGTATTACCACATGACGGACAACCTGAAATTTGAACAGCAGTTTATCGGCCAGATCACTGCCATGACCTCGGTCGGTGGACTGATCGGTGCTATTGCCTATACCCGTTTACTGGCCGATAAAAGCGTAAGCTTTCGTGCCACCTTTGCTGTCATCGCCGCCGCCTGTGCCATGCTGTCTTATCACCTGGTAACACAACCCGGCGAGTATACGTCACAACTTATGC
Source organism: Gammaproteobacteria bacterium (assembly GCA_029880105.1). Classification (GTDB taxonomy): domain Bacteria; phylum Pseudomonadota; class Gammaproteobacteria; order SZUA-229; family SZUA-229; genus LH-M37. The sequence continues at coordinate 1,475 of JAOUPA010000286.1, read as the reverse complement.
CGGCACTCAACGTAATTTCCGGTTCACTGATGCAGATCGGGGCCCTAACCATTTTTGCCATTGCCGCGGCTGCCTGCCCGCCTCGAGCCGAAGCCTTTACCTTCGCTGCCATGATGAGTCTTTATAATGGTGTAGAACAGTTCTCTGCCATTCTTGGTTCGCGACTCTATGACGAGGTGTTTGAAAAACAGCTCGGGCCCTTACTGTGGGTTGCCGCAGGTTCGATCCTGCTTTGCCTGTTACTGGTGCCGCTACTGAGTCGCCTGGATACAGGTAAAGATGCTGACCCTGATTCAGATGACAGTATGGCACTTGAGGGTGCAGAGGCTTAGTGAAACAATAAACACCGGGGTAAGTATCTATCGCCCCGGTATCTTTATTTCGAAATAGTATGGATGAAACACTATGGCTACTATTTTATATGTGAGAATAAAATCTGAGCTTGATCCTGCAGAAATGGATCGTCGATTAAACGAACGTAAACCACGCTTTCTTGAGGTGCCAGGATTAATACAGAAAATCTATGGCAGAGACGAAGAAACCGGTGATGCCTGTGGCATTTATTTTTTTGAAAATAAAGAAGCACTCGCAGCTTTCCGTGATACTGAACTGGCAAAAACAATTCCAGCGGCTTACGAGGCAACAGAGGTTCGACGAGAAGTCTATGAAGTACTCTACCCGTTAAGACCTGAAACAGGACCATTGTCTTAAAAAATAAAAAATCTGACGCAGAGATAAACGTTTAATCACCTGGTCAGATAATTAAAAATCAATTCTTCCGACATCTATAGCTCAATGGTGATATATAAGTGATTGAAGTAATAATTCTTGCCTTAGCATTAAGCATGGATGCGTTTGCAGTATCTATCGGCCTTGGCTCAAAGCATGCAAAGAGAACCCTGTCCCTTGCTCTTATGGCTGGAATATATTTTGGTCTATTTCAGGGACTGATGCCACTGATTGGTTATATTGGTGGCAAGGGAGTTTTTGGCTGGATTGAATCTTATGCACCCTGGGTAGCATTCTGCCTCCTTTTACTGGTTGGCTGTAAAATGATTTACGAATCCATGTCAGAAGGCATAGAGGAAGACATTGCAATAATTACACATAAAATAATGCTAATACTCGCTATCGCAACCAGTATTGACGCTATGGCGGCTGGTTTTTCACTAACCATACTCAAGGTCAATCCATTTATATCCTGCTTAATAATAGGCATCACCACTTTATTGTTTAGTGTGGCCGGAGTATATGTAGGCGAAAGAAGTGGAACATGGCTGGAAAGCAAGGCCGAGCTCGTCGGCGGCATCATTCTTGTGTTAATTGGTTTAAAAATATTATTACTGTAAGCTGGTTTTAGTTTAAATTTTAATAAATTCTCCGAAACTTTATCTCCACCTTTATCGATCATCACTGCTAGACTGTATAATCAAGAGGAGACCAACATGCAAACAGTTACCAGGGCCTGCTTACTA